>JAIDXU010000020.1 GCA_029058455.1 Paramuribaculum sp. | reverse complement strand
TCTTTTGATTGGTCATAGTGTGATATTTTAGATTTTATTCCTATGACGAGGATTATTTAAAATACCCCTATGCCGCGAGTGAGAATTTTATAAAAAAGGCAGATAAAAAACTTTTCCCTTTTCAGGCTGAAGAGAATTTCTAAGCGACTTGAACGCCTTAGTCATTTGATTTTCAACGGTCTTGATTGAAATATCCAGCTCTTTGGCTATTTCGGCATTTGAAAGGCCGTCACGTTTGCTGAGAAGGAAAACTTCTCGACAACGCTGAGGTAATTTGCTGATGGCAATCCATAGACGGGCGTCTCTTTCGGATGTGTCGATCGACTCCTCGGTGGGTTCGATCTCTTTTATATCATCGACTGAAAGGCTTGACTCTTTTGATTGTGTTGATTTCAGCCGGTCGATTGTCAGATTATGGGCAACTCTATAAAGATAGGCCTTGAAGTTGTCGGGGAGAGTGGTGGATGAAAATTTTTCCCACGCTATCGAATAGGTTTCCTGCACGATATCCTCAGCATCCTGCGCATTTTTGCATATACGCGTTACATACATACCGAGAGGTGTGTAGTAGCGTTTAAAATATATTTCAAATTCCTTGTTATAGTTCATTGATTAGATGAGGTGATGATCGTGTCGGTAGGTGGGATAGCAAGGGATAGGGAGGAGAATATAGGGAGGAGCTCGGAGGGAGTGATTGGTTGCGGTTCGGAGATTATTCCGGCTATATGGGCGAGATTACCGATTATCTCGGCCGGGGTGTAGCGGGCAAGCAGAGCCTCCATGCCGAGCGAGGCATCACGCTTGGATAGTCTCACTCCGTCGGAATTGCATATCAACGGAAGATGAGCGAATTGAGGCGGCTCATAGCCCAGCAATCGGTGAAGCCATATCTGAGGTGCCGAGGAGGATAGCAGGTCAGCGCCTCTCACAACTTCGGTAATGCCCATGAGGGCGTCGTCAACCACAACGGCAAATTGATATGCCCATGCTTTATCGGCGCGCCTGACAATAAAGTCACCCCATTCGGAGGCAAGATCGATCGACTGATGACCGAACACCATGTCGGTAAACTCGATGGTAGTTTGAGGCACGGCCAGACGTAATGCCACCGGGAGCTGTAACTCCTCCCGGGTCATTACGCGCGGCAGGTCATGAGGGCGGCATTTCCCTCCATAAACAAACCGACCGTCGGAGGCGTGGGGAGCCGATGAGGCATGAAGGTCGGCACGGCTGCACCGGCAGGGATAGAGAAGTCCCGATTGACGGAGGGTTTCGAGAGAGTGGAGATAGATGTCGTGTCGCTGACTCTGACAATAAGGACCGCAGGAACCAATATTGTCAACGCCACCCTCATCCCAGTCAAGGCCGAGAGTGTGGAGATCTTCTTCTATTTGGCGGGCATATTCGTAGCGCGACCGTTGAGGGTCGAGGTCTTCAATGCGCAATACCCATCTTCCGCCTGCTTTTTTGGCCGAAAGCCATGAAATGAGGGCGGTAAACAGGTTGCCGAAATGCATACGCCCGGTGGGTGAGGGAGCAAACCGCCCCCTCACCGGGCTATCGGTTATCATTCTTTCGAGCTGTCAACCGGAATTTTTGCTACGCGGCGCTCGTGACGGCCACCGTCGAAGGGGGTAGAGAGAAATTCGTCGACAATCTGCAGGGCGAGAGTCGAGTCGATAAATCGCGCGGGAAGCACAAGCACATTGGCGTCGTTGTGCTGACGGGCGAGGCGGGCAAGCTCGATTGTCCAGCAGATGGCGGCACGGATACCCTGATGTTTGTTGAGGGTCATGGCAATGCCGTTGCCCGAGCCGCACATTGCAATGCCGGGATAGCAATGCCCTTGCTCTATGGCCTCTGCACAGGGATGGGCGAAGTCAGGATAGTCGCATGACTCCTCGGATGTGGTGCCGAAATCCTTGAACTCGCGGTTGGCGAGAGTGAGATGGTTTTCGATGAGACATTTCAACTCATAGCCGGCGTGATCGCTGCAAAGGGCTATAGGAAGGGTGCTGTTGTTTGACATTTTGAAAATCTTTTATGAAATATATTACCTTAAATTGGAAATTATCGGGAGATTTTTAGGCAGAGAGGCCTGAATTGTTGGTCCTGAGTCGGAGATACCCACATAGATATGTCGCCAGAGGCAGGTCGGCACGAGGCTCCACAGCGCGTTGACAATGCGCCAGCGGGTGTTGATTGTAGCGACTTCCTTACCTTTCTCTATGGCATCGATGATGAGGGGCATAGCCTCGTCGAGTGTCATAATCATGGGGTAATCGGATGAGGGATCGAGAAGAGGAGTGCGTATGAATCCGGGGCGAATGTCGGTGAATTTAACATTCACTTTCTGGTTAATCGCCAGCTGGCGCAACGAATCGATAAACTGGCGCTGGAATCTCTTTGAGGCGCTATAGGCGGCTGCCGAGCCGAGGGCATTGGTGGCAGCCACCGAGGTTATCACGGCGATATGGCCGGGGGTGACATTGGCGGTGCGTCTGAAATACTTATATGCCTGAGCGACTATACGTGCGAATCCCACCACATTCACCATCAGAGTGTTGGTGAGAATGGAGTCGTTGAGCTCCGTGTCTTTGAATCCTACTCCCGAGGCAAACAGCAGAACATCCATGCCGCCGGTGAGCTGTATCAGGTCCTCGAATTTGCGTGTGGCATCGGGAGCCGTGACATCAAGTCCGGTTACCTCGATCTGATCGGGATAGCGGGCCTGAAGTTCTTTCATGGGCTCGGTATGTCGGGCCGCCATGCCTATGCGGTAGCCCATTTCGGCATATCTGCCGGCTGCTTTGAGACCGATTCCCGAGCTTGCGCCTATGATTATGATTCTTTTCATAGATTATGTTATTCCGGGTTAATAAAGGTATTTTCTTATCTTTTTTAACT
>JAIDXU010000002.1 GCA_029058455.1 Paramuribaculum sp. | reverse complement strand
CGATCGCAAGGCCTCTGCCACCACAAAGTTCGGCTTTTCCCCGAACATAACCTGAGTTCATTTTGTCCACCTGTCATCTCCCATCTCCCCCCAATAAATAACAAGAAAACAATCATCACCTCCCGCCAGTAGTAAATAGGTAATTATATACCATGCTATACTGGACCTTTTTCAATGCAGAGGTAATGAAAAGAGGCTGCTCCGTAAAACTGAATTACGTTACAGCCTCATATTGCGTTATATTGCCAAAGTTAAACTCCGACCTCGATTGTCTGGCGAGTAATTACCGATTTGAGATATACCGTTTGACTATCAACTGTTTGTTGACAAATCATGATCCTATTTTTGTCTTTTACGGAATTTCTATTGAGCGAATTCATACTCATCGTTTATCAAAGGTTTAAGATTATCCAACGTTTCTGATGAAGAATTACTACATATCTCCATGTAAAAGTTAACTTAGCAGATCACATTTTATATCACCCGATCAGGGAATGAGCAGTTTTGTGGCGGTTGAGCCACGGCGCACGATATATAAGCCTTTGCTTACGGGGCGTGCTGTGCCGAGACGGCGCCCGTCGATGGTGTAGTATGTCACTTCGCTATTCAGGCTGTCTGCCTCGGGCGCAATCACACGGGTAGTGGTAGTGAAATAGGGCTTAACGGTTGTCAATCGTCCCGTTATAAGCGTATGAGTAAGAATCTCGCCCATCGTCTGATTAGCGTTGCCGCCACTGAGATCCTCAGGCATATAAACTGCCTCGTTTATCACCACATAATCAACACGATAGTTGCCAAGCGGACGGATTGTCAGAGTGAGACGTGTACCTGCGGCAGTAACAGACTTATCAGCAAGTTTCAGGCCGTGACCGTCAGCTATCTCAACTTCGCCTCCAATATTCTGCTCACATTCCACAGGACTGACTTTACGGAAATCAGCAATCGCCTCGATATTCTTATCGCCGGTTATAATCAGCATGCTGTCAAGCGACAGCACATTACCGTCGCTGTCTTTCCACTCCCAAAGCATATCGCTTTCTGAGGCTTTATGAGCCACGGCAACCACTCTGGCTGTAACAGCTGAAAGTGTAAATATGTCAGACGCGATATTATATGGTTCAAGCAGTTCAATCTCTCCAAGCTCCTTATCTGTTGATTTCAGATTAACGTTGTGAGGCTCGTAGGTAAGGTAGCTGAACTTTGCGCAGAGCTTCATGGCTGTAGCCCCGAGAGTGACGGTTTCGACACTTTTTTCGGAATATGTCTCGCCATCAAGCTCCCATTTCACGAACTTACAGCCTTCGGAAGCAACTGCATGGATAGTCACCTTATCGCCCGGTTTCCCGGCATAAGAAGCTGTGCCTTCGCTATTGATATAGACCTTACCCATAAGCGGTTTATCAGTCGACACTTCAATAGCGGCTTCGATCTTCGCGAAACCAACATCAAGAGTGGTGTTGGATGAAACGACAAACTCCAGGGCCTGAGCCTCGCCGTTACCAACAGGCTTCTTGTCGCAGTTAAGCGAAATCATGGCCACAACATATCCCTCATCAGGTGTAATCTTAGCCTTAAGGCGGGTATCAGCCTTTACTTCCGATCCCGAGGCGATCTCATTTCCCTCCGAATCGATCACTAAAACCTTGCCATGAACTCCAGCGTTGCAGACAAATTTATAAACCTCTTTCTTCGGATCATCGGGATTGTCGGGATTGTCAGGCTCGTCTTTCTCAAACACGGCACTAACCTTTGTGTCGCCGGAAAGAGGATAAGTATATGTCAGCGTACCATCCTCTTCGGTCGGGGTGATTGACTCACCGTTGATAGAAGCCGAGCGGAAAACGCCATCATTGCGCGACAGGAACTCGAGTCTCACCACACTACCGATTTTCAAGGCCGACCCGCTTTCAATCAGCTTACCCTCCGACTTAGCTATTATCGCGCCAAGCTCCTGATCGTTAACCTCAAGGGTCAGCACTGCTGTCTCAGCCTCCTTTTCGCTAAAAGATGCCTCTACCGTAATATTCGACGACACAGTCACCTGTGCGGGAGAGCTAACGGTGCTACCGTTGATTTTCAACGAATTAAGCACATATCCTTCATCGGCCGACGCTGTAACTTCAAGCTTGGTGTTTTCCTTAACCTTTGAGCCGGACTTAACTTCGGCTCCGGTAGCAACATCGGTGACCTTCACACTGCCGCCATCGCCACAAGCAATCGTAATATCATATTCCTTAATCTCCTCGCCACCATCTTCATAGGTCACGATCAGATATTTAAGTGCCGCGGTGCTGTGATCGTCAACATGTTCGACCGTCACCTCATAATCATCTATCTTGCAGTCATAATATGGCCACTCGCCTGTTTCATTCCAGACAAGTTTCCTACCACCCGAAACATTAATATAATCATTCTTCTCACGATATGCTGCGCGGATCGAAGCAATCTTCTTGCCCTCAAGGCTCTTCACTGTAAAACGGCCATAGTGCTTAAACATAATGCCGCCTTTAAACGATTTATTTGATATGACCTCGCTGTCGGGGTCTCTGCTTTTGTCATTTTCAAACACTACGCTTATATCAGAATTACCGGCGCTGAATGTCTCGCGGCTATCGCTATATTCAACTATCACAGTCTCGTCGGCTGCCACCTCGAGAT
>JAIDXU010000199.1 GCA_029058455.1 Paramuribaculum sp. | reverse complement strand
ATAATATGTCTGCTCACGCTTACAGGCTGCTCCTATTCGCGCCATGACAGCCGGCTATCTTCCATAGCCGCCATCGTGTCTGACTATCCCGAAGAGGCAATCCGAGCGCTCGACTCCATTGACCGCAACACGCTCGCCGAAGATGACCGCCACTATTATGATTTCCTCACCATCAAAGCCCGTGACAAAGCCTATATCAGTCATACCTCCGACTCTCTTTATCTCACGGTGTTAGACTACTACTCACAACATACCGACGATGAGCTGTATCCCGAAGTACTCTATTATGGCGGAAGGGTATATAACAATATCAAAGAGTACGACACTTCACTTAGCTTTTATCATAAGGCATTGGACATTCTACCTACATCCGCAGCCTCATCCAATAAAGATTTAAAAGCAAGAATATTATGTCAAACCGGGGTATTATTCTATTGTCTAGGACTATATAAAGAGGCCATTCAATATGTAAAAGAAGCCATAAATATCCGACAAGAGATCAATGATAAGAAAGCTGAGTTTCTTGATCTGCTATTCCTCGGTGATATATATCTTAACACAGAGGATTATCTTGAAGCTCAAGACTGTTTCAGACTGGCCTATTACAAAAGCGAAAATCTGAAACCGGAATTAAGAGCTGACGCACGGCTATATCTCGGAGCTGCCAAAGTATGGTTAGACGAGGGGGACTCCGCTGTTATCTATCTTCGTAATACACCGAAAACTGTAAGTAAGAATTTACGAAATGAGGCGCTGATCTATGCAGCATGCATATATTATAATACAGGAATGCTTGACTCGGCATATCACTGTGTCTCAGAAATAATACATAACAAGTCAAATTCAAATAAACTTAACGCCTACGACTATCTCCTCACCACCGAGCTGCGCGACATGATTCCGGCCGACTCTGTGCCTATCTATATGGCCGACTATCTCGACCGCCTCAAATCATCTTTCGACACAAACAAAAATCAGCTCGCAATCAATCAGCAGGCCCTACACACCTACCTATTTCACGAGAAATTGAGAGTCAAGGCTGAAAAGAGAAAAAAATTTCTCACATGGCTGCTGACCGCAACTATTCTCATTGCTTTTTCCCTCGCCATCACCGCCCTGATTCTCAAATTACGCAGCCACAGGAATTTCATCAGGCTCCAGGCTGTGCTTGAAAATATCACCCGGCTGAAACAACAGCTCGACAAACATCGCGAAAATATAATAGACCTTCAGATTCCCGAAATCAACAACAGCGAGCTTGAGCTGAGGGAGAAACTTAAAACCCAACTCCTCGACATTTATAACAACTCTCCGAAATCCTATGAACTCCCGCCCGAGATAGCCCAACACGACGCATACATAAAACTTCGCGAGCTAATCGCTGAGGAAAAGTCGCTCATTGACACAAACCCGCTGTGGGATGAGCTACAAGACATGATTCTGAGCATATCTCCCGACTTCATCAATAACCTGAGACTACTCACCGGCGGAAAACTCAGCTCCTCCGACCTCAACACCGCTATCCTGATAAAATGCGGAGTGAAACCCACTCAGATGACAAAGCTCCTCAACCGCTCGAAAGGGGCTATCGTCTCCCGAAGAGAATCACTCTGTCTCAGAATATTCAATGAAAAACTCGGCACAAAAGTAATCGACGGAATCATACGTCTCCTATAATCATCCTTAACCAATCACCAGCAATGACCCAGCGCATAACCTTTTCGATAATATGTCTGCTCACGCTCATAGGATGCTCTCATCCGCATCATGACAGCCGGCTATCTTCCATAGCCGCCATCGTGTCTGACAGCCCGGAGGATGCCCGCAGGACACTTGACTCTATCGACCGCAACACCCTCACTGAATATGACCGCCCCTATTATGACTTCCTAACCATCAAAGCTAACGACAATGCTAATATAGAGCATACCTCCGACTCATTATATCTCACGGTGTTAGGCTATTACTCCCGAAACACCGACGCCGAGATCTATCCCGAGGTGCTCTATTATGGCGGAAGAGTTTACAACGATATAGGAGACCTTCCCACTGCTATTAAATATCTCAGGATGTCGCTTGAGGAGCAACCCGAAGACACACCCGACAAGAAGCTGCGGGCCAAAACTCTAAGCTTGACAGGGCAACTTCTTGATAACCTGCTTTTATATGACGAAGCGGTGCCATACGTTAAGGAAGCGATCATGATAAATCATAATATCAACGACTTGACCGACGAGATTGACAACCTGCAGCTGCTCGGACTGATATATATGAAAAACAATAATTATTCCGAAGCCGAACACTACTTTCGGGAGGCTTTCTATAAAAGCCGGAGTCTTGATAATACCTTCCGGGCCAAATCATCAATGTATGTAGGAGAATTGAAACGACGCAAAGGAGAAACAGACTCGGCGCTGATTTACATACGCAATACACCCGAAAATGTAAATCAACAAACAAAAAGCACCGCACTGACCTATGCGACAGATATATATTATGCTGCCGGATTGATCGACAGCGCCTACATCTACGCTCAGGAGCTTATTAAAAGCGACGATTATATCGATAAGATGGAGGGTTATCACAAAATATTGTCATCCGACATGCGCAATCTGCTTCACCCCGACTCCATATCGCCATATCTGGGTGAATATCTGACATATAACTCTCTGGCCCTCGACAAAAACCAACATCTTCTGGAGCTCAACCAGCAGTCGCATCTCAACTATGAGCACCACCAACAGCTAAAAGACGCGGCCGAAAAAGCAAGCACCTCACTGACAAACTCAGTTGTGATGACAGTGCTTGCCATCATGCTTCTTGCCATAATAACACTCTATATAATAAGCCGCAACAAACGCCGGATCATAGAACTTCACACCGCATTGGAATATACCGGCTATCTTCAGCAACAGCTGGGCACTCCACCCGAGCCTGAAACCGACAGCCAAAACAGAGTGCTTGTATATGACGGAACCGAGACCGTGAGCGACCTTAGGGAAAGACTACGCAAAAGACTCTATAACATCTACAGCAACTCTCCGCAGCCTGTCACTCCGTCAAATCTGATAATCGACCAAAAGCCTTATTTAAAACTCAAGAAACAAATCAGCCGCAAGAAACCCCTCTCCTCATCCGATCCTCTGTGGGAAGAACTGAAAGCCATGATTCTGGAAATCTCTCCGAATTTTATCTTCAATCTGAAACTGCTCACCGGAGGCAACATCAACTCACACGACCTCCATACCGCTCTGCTGATAAAGTGTGGTGTGGCCCCCTCAGATATGACAATCCTGCTCAACCGCAAGAAAAGCACAATAGCTTCACGAAGGGAATCACTTTGCTACCGGGTGTTTGATAAACGACTCGGCACCAAAGTGATCGACGGCATAATCCGCTTGCTCTGAGCGGGATTATCGGCCTCTCGCTCCTTTAAATAATTACCATCAATGCTTTTCCGTACTTTTTCCGTACACCATTTTCGCCTTTATCCGCTCTGATAATGACTATTTTTGCAGCAAATTATTAATTAAATTAATTTATTATGCGTTACATCATTTCATTATTTGCTGCTATAATTGGCTTAGTTGCAACGGGGTCTAACAATGTCACATTGGTTACTTTTGCCTCAACCGATGAGACAGGGATAACTGATTCGATAGCCACCGGCTATTATAAAGCCTATAACGAAAATATCGACACGATAAATATTATTTTTCCGGTCGGTAAGATTAAACAAGGTGTCGAACAGTTTAAGGCACGCACGAATTCTATTGCTGCTCAAAGTAAAGAGGATGGTTATTTTATTATGGGATTGAGTTTTGACGGCTCAGCCGCCGCTACAATCTGCGCGTCAGAATCATCACCTGAGGGGCTGATACTCGTGTCAGGCGTCTGTGTTGACGGAAGTCAATTCATGACAAGAATGATGACCGGACTCTCTTATATATACGATTTCCCTAACCCGAGAGAAATCAGAGAGCAAATGAGAAAAGAAATCGAGCTATATACCTCTTCCGAGCCATTTGATACTATTGAACCGACTATGCCTGAAGAGTTCCGCGAACTTGTCAAATTCCAACCCAAGAAATATCTTGGCAAATTAACCTGCCCGGTTTTTGCGGCCTTCGGAGGCGCAGATCCTTTAGTCAATTGGTATGAAAACAGCTCAAGTCTTGACATTATCCTACCTCCCTCGAATTCCACTGTGATAAAAACCTACCTCGAAACAGGTTGTTGCCTCCTCAACACTGAAAACAACTCAAATCTTCCGTGGTTTGGAGATATGAACCCCAACGCACCGCGATCGTTTAATTCCTATGCAATTGCTGATATTATAGAATGGTTGAAAGCAAACAGCAAGTGACATCCTACCTTCCGAACCTCTCTACCTATCTTTTCTCCAACATATACACCATACCCTCTCCTATAATCCAATCACCCTGAACCAATCATCTGCAATGACCCATCGTATAGTTTTCACGATAATATGTGCCCTCACGCTTATAGGCTGCTCTCATTCGCGACCTGACGGCCGGCTATTTTATTATGTTGCGGGGCTCATATCGGAAAACCCCGAGGAGGCTCTTGCGGCTCTCCAATCAATCGACCGCAACACTCTCAGAGAAGATGACCGCCACTATTATGATTTCCTCACCCTCAAGGCTCGCGACAACGCTAATTTGCGCCACACCTCCGATACTCTCTTTCTGAGCGTGTTAGACTATTATTCACAACGCCCCTCATGGAACCTTTATCCCGAGGTGCTTTACTATGGCGGAAGGGTTTACACTGACCTCGGTGACTATTCCACCGCGTTGAAATTCTTTAATGCTGCCGAGGATATTCTGTCAGATTCAGATAATGACAGAGAGTTGAAAGGCCGGGTGCTGAGTCAGATGGGCCGATTGCTCAACTCACTGTGTCTGTTTGATGAAGGGGTAGCTTGTCTCAAAGAATCAATCAATATAGATAGAGAGCTTAACGACACAATAGGGGAAGTATCTGACCTTCAATTGCTCGGCGGGATATATCTGCGCGCACAGCAAATCCCCGAGGCGGAAAAATATTTTCGGCTCGCCCTCAACAAAAGCCAAAATCTCGACACCACCCATAGGGCTAAATCGTCAATGTATCTCGGCGCAGCGAAATATCGGCTCGGCGAGATTGATTCCGCACTTATCTACATTCGTGAGACACCCTCAACGGTACACCCTATGGAAAGAAGCCGCGCACTCTCCTATGCCATAAAAATCTATTATGATGCCGGACTAAAAGACTCCGCATTTATCTACGCCTGCCAACTGATTGAAAGCAAAGATACGCTCTATACCCCCACGGCCTATAGTGTGCTGCTTTCCACCGAGCTACGCAACCGCCTTAATCCCGACACCGCAGCTCAATATCTCAGCGACCATCTCTCTCTGCTTGAATCCCTCTACGACGGGGGGCAGATAAATATGACCGTCAACCAACAGCTGCTCCACAACTATGACCTCCACCTCAAACATCGTCAGAAAGCGGAAAGGTTTAATATCATTCTCAAACGCACGGTCGGTGGAATAACTCTGCTCGCTCTAATAATGGCGGTAATTATCCTGTTGCTCAAAAACAGGAATAAAAGAAATGTAATCAAGCTTCATATTGCCCTTGAGAATATCAGCCGACTCGAAAACATAATCAAAAAACCGCAGACATCCTCCCAACCCTCCTACAGCGACGATGATACAACCCCGACATCCAACAGAGATGAAGAATCTCTACACGCCCTCCGTCAAAGACTAAGAACAAAGCTCCTCGACCTCAATAATACAGGCGATCCTTCTTCAGCTCTGACACCCTCGATACTTCAATCAGACACTTTTACCAAACTTCAATCATATATCGAAGAGAACCGCGAAATTAAAGAATCTGATCCGCTTTGGGATGAGCTCAAAAAAACCGTTTTAGAAAGCTCCCCAAATTTCATCGGAAATCTCAGACTGCTGACCGGAGGTAAACTAAACTCCTATGATCTCCACACCGCACTTCTGATAAAGTGTGGCGTAACACCAACCCAAATGACTAACCTGCTCAATCGCACCAAAGGCGCCATCGTTTCACGAAGGGAATCACTTTGCTACCGGGTGTTTGATAAACAACTCGGCACCAAAGTGATCGACGGTATAATCCGCTTGCTCTGAGCGGTATAATACCCTTTCCCTATTATCGGGCGGATTATTTTTCAGGCATTTGAGTGGTGAAGAATGTGGCGATCTGATTCATAGGAATCTTATCGAGATTGTCATAGAGATCGCAATGGGTTGCGTCGGCCACAATCAGGAGCTCCTTGTTGTCGCCATGAAGCAGCTTGAAGGTATCTTCGCCAAAATAGCGGGAATGAGCGTTTTCGCCGTGAACTATAAGCACCGCGCTCTGAAGCTCGCCGGCATATTCAAAGAATTTGAAATTGAGAAACGGGAGGGTTGACGTAGTGTTCCAGCCGTCGGTTGAATTGCCCGAACGCTCATGATAGCCCCTCGGAGTCTTGTAATAATCATGATATTGTTTCACAAACAGCGGCGCATCCTCGGGCAGAGGATCAACCACTCCGCCGGCACGCTGATAAAACCCCTCGCGATAGTCACGGGTGCGCTGAGCGGCAAGGGCGGCTCGGGCGGCATTGCGCTTCTCCATAGAATTGTCGGCGTCGAAATATCCGTTGGCCGACACGCGGGTCATGTCATACATTGTTGAGGCGACAGTGGCCTTGATGCGGGGATCGTTGATGGCGGCCTGAATCGCGATTCCTCCCCAGCCGCATACTCCGAGAATACCTATGCGGTCGGGATCAACTTCGGGCTGCACCGACAGAAAATCAACGGCTGCCGAAAAGTCCTCTACATTGATGTCGGGCGAGGCAACGCGGCGGGGCTGGCCTCCGCTCTCACCGGTAAACGAGGGGTCGAAAGCTATGGTGAGGAAACCGCGCTCGGCAAGCTGCTGGGCATATAGGCCTGAACTTTGTTCCTTGACCGCTCCGAAAGGTCCGCTCACAGCTATGGCAGGGAGCTTGCCGGAAGCTCCGGCGGGAATATACATGTCGGCGGCAAGAGTAATGCCGTAGCGGTTTACAAAGGTAACCTTGCGGTGGTCAACCTTATCACTCTTGGGAAAAACCTTGTCCCACTCCTGAGTGAGCACGAGTTGTTGCTGAGGCGCGAGAGTGGTGATGGTATTCGGATTGTTCATAGATTGAGAATTCAGCGTCAGGCATCCTGACAAAAGAGTTAGCATTAAGGCAATTGTTTTCATATCACCGGCAAAGTTAACACCTTAAATCTTACCGCCACTAACCCCGATTAGGCCTAAAATTACCAAAATCGGCGATGCTTCAAATCTCGTCGGGCCACGGGCAGGGGCGCGAATCGGCGGCAAACGACGGCCGTTGAGCCCCCACACTGCGCAGATATTGGCCGAGCTCGCGGCTCAACCGCTCTGTCACCTCGGGAAGTTCGGCGGCCAGATCATGAGTCTCCGACACATCCTGGGCTATGTTATAAAGCTCCTTCTTGCCTGTTTTATAGAAATATATCAGTTTGTAGTCACCGCTTCTCACGGCACATGTCTGCCCGATGCCCTGATCGAGAAGATCGCCTGAGATCCATGTGTTGGGGGTGTTCCAATAAAGGGTGCGGGGCTCGGCCTCGGTCTCGCCTCTGAGCAGGTTGGCGAAACTGCGGCCGTCGACAGTCTGAACCGTGGCATAATCCTCAACCCCGGCCATTTCAAGAATCGTGGGGTAGAAATCCTCGATAGCTATACAATTGTCGATTACCGAACCTTTGTCGGTGACTCCGGGCCAGTAAACAATCATCGGCTCTCTTACACCTCCCTCATAGGCCGAGCCCTTGCCGGAGCGCAGAGGAGCATTCTGCACGCCGAGCGGCGGAGTGCGTCCCAGAGCGGCAAGACCGCCGTTGTCGCTCATAAATATTATGATTGTGTTGTCGGCCTCGCCGTTAGCCTCGAGATAGTCCATAATATCGCCCAGGCTCTTATCCATGCCCTCTACAAGAGTGGCATAGGCCGCTTCGAGCGGCGAGAGCCCCGCATCGAGATATTTCTGCAGAAAACGCTTGTCGGCCTGAATAGGCACATGAACGGCATAGTGTGACATATAGAGGAAAAACGGCTTGCCGCTGCCGCGGTTGTTGTCGAGAGCCTTAAGCGCCTCGATAGTAAGCGCTTCGGTAGCAAAGGTGTCGGTATCCCAATATTTCTCAAGTCCGGGAATCGAAAATTTGCTCAGAGCCTTTCCCTCGGCATCATGGCCATAGCGCTGCTCGCCGAGATAGGAAGCGAGACCTCCGCCCGCATGTCCGCAGATATTGACGTCAAAACCCATTGTGAGCGGATCGGCCGAAGGGGTACCGATAGCTCCGAAATGAGCCTTGCCGCAGTGAATGGTGTGATAACCGCCGTCGCGCAACAGAGACACAAACGGAGTCGCCTCGGCCGAGTGTTCTATGCCTCCCACCGGCTGAATGCCGTTGACATTCCACTGAGGAAGAATAATATCGGGGTCGGCCTCGTCGGTCGACTTGTTATAGTCAAGAGTCCAGTTGGTAACCTTGTGACGGGCGGCATTCATGCCTGTGAGCAGAGAGCAGCGCGAAGGTGAGCTGATACTGCTGGCATAGGCCGATGTAAACTTCACCCCCTTGTCGGCGAGCCGCTCCATGTTGGGAGTATGAAACCGCTCATTGAGGGGAGTTACCTCGCTATGGAAAGGCACGGATGTGTCCTGCCAACCCATATCGTCGACAAGAAAAAGCACTATATTTGGCTTGGGAGCCACTGAGTCCTGAGCAAAAGCCGCGCCCCACAGCGCCAGACCCGCTCCCGCAAGAAAAGATGCTCTTGACATATCTCTATAACTATTGATTGGATTATTAACTTCTGAGCCGGCCGAGACACACCCCGACCCAATAGTTA
>JAIDXU010000198.1:3319-8996 GCA_029058455.1 Paramuribaculum sp. | reverse complement strand
GGGAAAAATCAGGCTGTAGAGTAAACATCGTCGGATCACTCCGAATGGGTCTGTTAGCCTCACACAAAGATATTGATCTGCATGTTTATTCCCGCCAAATCACTGAGGAAAGCAGTTTTGCAATAGCTGCTAAGATTGCCAAGCTTCCTAACATTACGGAAATAAGATGTATCAACGGGCTTCACACTGACGAACATTGCATGGCGTGGCATATCTTCTATCGACATGAGGAAGAACTATGGCAGTTTGACGTGATTCACATTGAGGAAGGAACTCAATATGACGGTTATTTTGAAAGAATGGCCGACCGAATAGTCGAGGTCATGACTGCGGGGCAAAAAGACACTATCCTGAGATTGAAGTTCGAAGCACAACCTGAAAAGGAATACCACGGAGTGGAATATTACGAAGCGGTAATAGCCGACGGAATCACCTGTATGAACGACTTTGAGCAATGGGTGATTGATCATCGCAAGAAACCGCCCTACTATTGGATTCCGTAAACCAGTTAATAGCTGAACGTTTACAGCCGGCCATTGTCGGCATACGAATAATAGTCGGCTGACGTTATGATAAGATGATCAATGAGCCTCACGTCAAAAAGCTCACAAGCGCCTTTAATTTTTGAAGTTAGGCTATCATCGGCACCGCTCGGATGAAGATTGCCAGAAGGATGATTGTGAACCACGGCGATACCGGCAGCCAATCTGTCAACTACATGTTTCACCAACAGTTTCACATCCACAACCGTAGCTGTAGTTCCTCCGGCACTGAGATTGAATTTACCTATAATTCGATTGGAACGCGAAAGGAGAATCACCCAAAACTCTTCATTGTCGAGCAACTCCACATCGGTGCGGATATAGTTGTAAATGTCACTTGAACATCTCACCACCGGGAGTTCCACAGGCTGCTCGGTGGCGCAGCGACGCCCGAGTTCAAAAGCGGCCGCAAGTCTCACCGCTTTGGCAGGCCCGACGCCAAGATATTTCTTGCACATCTCCTGAACGGAGAGTTTGGCTACATTTATCAGCTTGTCGCCCGAGGCACTGAGTATCTGACGCGAAAGCTCTGTAACCGGCATTACCGTTGTTCCCGACCCGAGCACAATAGCCATAAGCTCGGTGTCGGTGAGCGATCTGATGCCTTGTTTAAGGGCTTTTTCGCGCGGGCGATCATCGACCGACAGATCGGCAATGCGCGGCGGACGGCTGACAGGAGTATTATTTGCCACGGCGCATTTCTATTTCGAGATTTAGGTCTCTTCCTCGCCCCATGACAATGTTTCTGAACCATGCCCGCAGAAAACCTGTGCCATATCCCACAAGCTGTATGATAGAGGCCGGCACAGCAAGCAACGCCACTTTGAGTGAACGGGTTGAGCGCAACGCGTCGGCAAATATCGCAAGCAGATATACCCCGACAGGAAGCAGCCACCACCATGAAACAAATATACCGAGCAACAGCAGCAACACACCTATTACAACTGCCAGAGCCGGAAGGGTGTGCACAAGCTTAAGAGAGCCGGGATAAAGCTGATGAAGAGTGATGCGCGACATGCCGAACACATGCACCTGTCTCCAGAATTTCGGGAAGGATATGCGACGTTTATGCCAGACCTTAGCATCCGGAGCAAGACCGATTCTAAATCCGGCATTCTTGATTCGGGTGGAAATATCTATATCCTCCGAAAACATTTCGCGAAATCCTTTCACCTTATCGGCAACCTCGCGAGTGAAACCCATGTTAAACGATCGAGGGGTAAATTTCTCCATCGATTTGCGCGAACCCCTTATTCCGCCGGTAGTGAGCAGCGATGTCATGGCAAAGTTGATAGCCTTCTGCACCGGAGAAAATGAGGCATGGGCATCGTCGGGACCGCCGTAGCAATCAAGGTGATTGTCGCCGATTGTCTTTTCAAGATTCTCAAAATAATCGGGAGGAATAACGCAGTCACTGTCAAAAAAAACGAGCCACTCTCCCCGCGCGTCTTCAATTCCGGCGTTGCGGGCATACGATCGACCTTCATTAGGACGTGAGATATAGCGGGCATTAGCTTGTGGCCCAAGCTTTTCAACTATATGACTGCAAGGTTGTGTCGACCCGTCTTCCACAATTATTGTCTCAAAATCGCGACACTTTTGAGAGCCAAGCGAAGTGAGAAGGTCGGCCACTTCCGATTCACGGTTGTAGACCGGCACTATTATCGAGTATTTTGGATTATTTCGGCTCATGACATTCGATCGCGATAGTCTTCATAGGTGAAACGGCGCAGATATTCACACTCTCCGTTGCTGCGACACAACACAATGGAAGGATGTTGAAGACCATTGAACATTGTGGTCTTGACTGTTGTATAGTGGTTCATATCCTCAAGCGTTAGGCGGTCACCTCGTTTAAGCGGCGCGGGAAATGCCCAGTCTCCCACCCAGTCACCCGAGAGGCATGAATTTCCACCCAAACGATAAAGAGGCAACCCCGGCGCGGGCTCTACACTCTCGCTTATAGCCGGCTTATAGGGCATCTCAAGACAATCAGGCATGTGGCATGCAAACGATGCATCAATAATGGCGGTATTGATGCCGGCATTTGTTACCACGTCGACAACCTCCACAATCAAATCACCTGTGCGCCAAGTAAAAGCACTTCCGGGCTCAAGTATCACTTTAAGATTGGGATAGCGGCGTCGGAAATCAGTTATAAGACTGATAAGATGGTCGGTGTCATACACTTCGCGAGTCATAAGGTGGCCACCTCCCATGTTCACCCACTTGAGTTTTGGGAGAAACTTGCCGAAATCAGCTTCAAATGCCTTAAGCACATTTTCCAGATCATAGCTCGTAGATTCACACAGAGCATGGAAGTGAAAGCCCTCTATGCCCTCGGGCAGAGTGTCGCCAAGCTCCTCAGCCGTAACTCCGAATCTCGATCCGGGAAGCGCGGGATTATAGATGTCGGTTTCAATAACCGAGCATTGAGGATTCACTCTCAGTCCGGGAGAAACGCCCGCTTCGATAGCCTGCGGAGCAAACCTCGCAAACTGATCGAGGGAATTAAATGTTATATGGCTCGACTTTTCAAGAAAACTTTTGATTGTCTTGTCGGTATAGGCAGGGCAATAGCTGTGGGCGTTGCCCCCGAGATAGTCACATCCGAGCTGAAGTTCATTAAGAGAGGATGCCGTGAAGTTGGTGCAATATTCCTTCACTATCGGAAACGAGCGCCACAAGGCATTAGCCTTGAATGCCATTATAATATCGGCACCCGAAAGCCGCTTCACTCTGTCGATAAGCTCGAGATTCTTGCGAAGCTTATCCTCATAAACAATATAAAAAGGTGTGGGTATGCTGTCAATGGTCATGATTATGGCAACAGAATTAACCGGTTATTATAAATTTGGCAAATTTCAGAAGAAGTGTCTTTTTGCCTACATTGTCAAACTCCACTTCTATGCGATGGTCGGCCATTGAGGTATTGACATCAAGTATGATTCCGGCGCCGAATGTATTGTGGCGAATCTTCATGCCCTCCGACAGCTCATGAGCCTGATGGAGCCTTGCGCCCGCAACTTCAGGCTGACGGGGAGTGGAAAGCGGAATCCCGCGACGGGGCGGAGCAGGATTATCAGTTTCGGGCGACGGTCGTTTAACCGGGGCGGAAGTCGAAGAGTGAAACGACCGGGCATAGCGAGCAACCGGATTATTATAACCCGAACGCTGCGACTCTATGCGCGTGCCGCTCATAAGGTTCAGATACATCGGTGAGATGTCGCTGAGAAATCTGCTCGGAGAGGTAAGCACCGTCTGACCGTTGCGGAATCGCGACGAGGCATAACTCAGCATACAGAATTTCTTTGCCCTTGTAATGGCGACATAAAGCAACCTGCGCTCCTCCTCAATCTCCGAAGCCGAGTTCTGGGCCATAGCCGACGGAAAAAGATCTTCCTCAACTCCGACTACAAATATATTTGAAAATTCAAGTCCTTTTGAAGCGTGAACGGTCATGAGGGTAACCCGTTCCTCATTGGCAGTTTCGTCGTTATCCTGATCGGTTGCCAGCGACACTTCTGAAAGGAAATCGGTCAGTGTGATGTCGTTGCTCCCCTCCTCGGTTTTGGTATCGACAAACTGCTTCACGCCGGCCAACAGCTCCTGAAGGTTCTCCTGGCGGGAAATGCTCTCGGGAGTGCGGTCGGAGAGCAACATTGTGAGCAATCCGGTTTTCTCGATAATACGGTTGGCGATGGTCAGGGCATCGGTTCCGGAGTTGTTAAGCTCGATAAACGAAGAGATGAGCGACGCGAAATCACCAATTTTCTTAAGCGGACCGGCAGTGACTCCGGTATTATAATTTGCCGGATCGCATATCACCTGCCAGATGCTTACACCCGCATCGTTAGCCGCGCGGCTGAGTCGGTTGAGAGTAGTTTCACCTATACCTCTTGCCGGGAAATTAATAACTCGGCGGAGAGCTTCATCATCATCGGGATTAACGGCGAGACGCATATAGGCCACGGCATCCTTCACCTCCTTCCGCTGATAGAATGAAAGGCCGCCGTAAATTCGATAAGGAATATTACGCTTTCTCAGCGACTCCTCGAGAATACGGCTCTGTGCATTCGTGCGGTAGAGCACGGCAAATTCCTGATAGCTGTCGCCCGTAAGAGCTTTTTGGCGCGATATACGGTTGGCAACCAGAAAACTCTCCTCATAGTCACTGTAGCTCTGCACCACCTCGATTTTATCACCGATAGAATTGTTCGAGAACACCTTTTTGGGTATCTGCTCGATATTTTTCTCTATCAGCGAGTTGGCGGCACCGATTATGTTTTTGGTTGAGCGGTAGTTCTGCTCGAGTTTAAAGGTTTTAAGCTCAGGATAAGCGTTGCGCAGATTAAGTATATTGCGGATATTGGCGCCACGAAACGAATAGATCGACTGAGCGTCATCGCCTACCACACAGAGATTATGATGTTCCTCGCAAAGCTGACTCACAATCACATGTTGCGCGAAGTTTGTATCCTGATACTCGTCGACCAACACATATCTGAAATATTCCTGATAATGATGGCGCAGGTCGGGATTGTCGCGCAAAAGAATATTGGTGTAATAGAGCAGGTCGTCAAAATCCATCGCGCCCGATTTGAAACACCTGTCGCGATAGGCGCGGTAAATAGCATAGGTATCACCTCTGCGTGCAGCTTTGTCGGCTGCGATAATATCGGGCGAAGCAGCATATCTCTCAGGTGAAACAAGAGCATTTTTGGCCGCTGAAATCGCCGACAGAACCACCGCAGGCTTGTAGACCTTATCGTCAAGATCCATATCCTTGATGATCTGCTTCACGAGATTGCGCGAGTCGGCGGTATCATAGATGGTGAAAGAACTCTTATAGCCTATCCTTTCGGAATTGATACGCAAAATCCTGGCAAATATGCTGTGGAAAGTGCCCATCCACAATGCGCCCGCAACCTTAGGACCTACAAGAGTCTCGATACGCTCGCGCATCTCACGGGCGGCCTTGTTGGTAAATGTCAGAGCCATTATGCGCCACGGTTCATATCCGTTGGCCAGAAGATGAACTATTTTATAGGTCAGAACACGCGTCTTTCCGCTGCCGGCACCGGCAATCACGAGCGCAGGCCCGTCGAGATAGCTCACGGCGGCCTGTTGTTGCG
>JAIDXU010000198.1:0-3309 GCA_029058455.1 Paramuribaculum sp. | reverse complement strand
TTCCAATTCGGTGATAACGGTTAGTTATTGATTGACTTGCAGCCATCGGTCAGAGATCGAAATCCGACTGACGGCCGGTTTTGGCAAAAGTATGCGAAAATTTCATTGCCTTGCGCATAGCGGCTCGGAGTTTAACCCACAGCGGCGACGGCGTAGCCTCAAGGTCGGCGGCAAGAGTCTCGGCCATTGTCGAGAATCCGGTTTCCTTACCAAACTGCTCGGGATAGACAATAAGCAGATTGTTGTTGGAGAAGTAGCGGTGAAGGAAGTTGGGCAATTCATCCATATCGGCGGTAAACGACACGGCCGTGCGCCTCGAACATACAACCACAAACAGGTCGTCGGTCATAATCTTGTTGCTCAACAATATAAAGTCATCCCACTGAGAGATTTCCTTATAACGGTGAGGAATTTCAAGTCGGTCGCCGAGCAACACCGTTTCAATAGCGCGCCTTGTATTCTCACTGCAGCACACCACCATCTCACATCCGAGCTGCCCCGTGAGATTGGCAAGCGAATGAACCCACCGACGGAAACCGGTCTCAAACTGAGCTTTCTGCGGAACAAACACCACAAGTCGCCTCAAAGTATTGGCGGGAACAAAACATCTCGCTATCATCACCATTTTGTTGGTGGCCTTGAGAAGAGCTGGAAGCTTATCGCCGTAGAAAGAATCGAGCACCTGAGTGCGCCTGTGGAGTCCGATCACCACTTCGTTGATATCTCTTTCTTCTATTGTGTTTGTAACACCGGCAATGAAGTTGAGGTCAAAACGCTCTATCGGCTCGACAGCAACGTCTATGCTTGCGCCAAGCTGACGGGCTGTGTCGAGCGAATTTCGACCCACAGCGCGCGATGAAGCGCTGTTGTCGTTTCTCACATGCAGGGCATAGACTTTACCGGGACGTCTCAGATCTCCCCTCATAAGCAGCGCCAGCGACACCAGTTCGGAAGCCACGAGCGGGTTGGCAATCGGAATGAGTGTATTAATTGCCGACATCGGGCCGGAATCCGACTTGGCGTTATCGATCTGCTGCTGTTGCTGCTCCAGTTCCTCGATTTTGATTTTGGCAGCAGCACGCGAAGTGCCTATCGACGAGATGGTGCATGTAACGAGAATCATTATCACGGTGCCGTTGAGGATAGCTTCGCCGAAAATACCGGTCTCATAGCCTATCATCACTACGGCGAGAGCCACGGCGGTGTGGGCATTGGTGAGCTGATACATCATTGATCGCGACGAAGCGCTCATGTGACCGATTTTCTGCATGGCTCTTGCAGCAAGCCATTTCGTACCCATAGCGGTAACCGACATCACCAACGCAACATAAGCGGTGGTCCATCCCGACACAACCACTTTAATGTTGATCAACATTCCCACACCTATAAGAAAATAGGGAATGAAGATAGCGTTACCGACAAATTCAAGCCTGCCCATAAGTGGAGAACGGGTAGGCACAAAGCGGTTGAGAAGAATACCGGCCAAAAACGCACCGAACACCCCCTCAATGCCTATCGAAATAGCGGCCATGGCGGCGATAAACACCATAGCCAGCACATAGATGAACTGAGCTATCGGGTCGCTGAATTTTCTGAAAAACCATCTTGACAGGCGCGGATATATATAGGCGCAGGCAAGACAGTAGATCAGAAGCATACCCAGCAATTTTAACAGCACCGAAGCACTGAATTCCCCTTCACGGCACACTCCAGCCACTCCGGCAAGCACAATCAGTGAGCCGAGCACCGCGAAGATAGTGGCCGAAATGGCTATGACCACCGCCGGCGATTTCGTAAGGCCGAAACGCGACACTATCGGGTAGGCGATAAGGGTATGGGAGGCAAACATCGAGGCGAGCAGCAACGAACTGAGAGGAGGTAGCTCAAGCAACGCCGAAGCTATCACCGCGCCGAGAGCCAATGGAATGGAGAAGGTAAGAAATCCGAATATCAACCCTTTGCGCAGATTGCGCTGAAGGTGATACATGTCGATCTCTATACCGGCAAGAAACATGAGATAGAGAATACCCACCTGGCCGAATACCTCAAAACTCATGTCGCGGGCAAGCAGATTGAATCCGTAAGGACCCACTACCACTCCCGCCAGAATCAACCCGATGACATGGGGAATCTTGAGGCGGTGAAGCAGTAGAGGTACAATAAGGATTATAAGCAATACGACCATGAATATCGACACCGGATTGGTGAACAACGGTCGTGTGGCTTGTATGGCTAACGACAAAAGCATCTGCTTGCCGAGGGAGGTTTAAAGATTAGCGCTGCCGGCGAATTTTTTGCCGTGAGCAATGAGATATTGCGCGATCTGCACGGCATTGAGCGCCGCGCCTTTTTTGATCTGGTCACCCACAAGCCAGAGGCTGATGCCGTTTCCGTCGGTGATATCCCTGCGGATTCGACCAACATAAACGGGGTCCTTATCGGCTACATCGAGAGGCATGGGATAGGCTTTTGAAGCGGGATCGTCGACCACAACCACACCGGGAGCCTTTTCGAGAGCCTCGCGCACCTGTGAAAGTTCGAGCGGAGCTTCGGTTTCAATCCACAGAGCCTCGGAGTGGGCGCGCAGACACGGAACCCTCACACAAGTTGCGCTGACATTCAGCTCGGGGGCATGCATGATTTTCTTTGTTTCATGATACATCTTCATCTCCTCCTTGGTATAGTCGTTGTCGAGGAACACGTCGATGTGAGGTATCACGTTATAAGCCAACTGATAGGCAAATTTCTCAACCACAGGCTCCTCGCCACGCTCTATCTGGCCGTATTGACATTTGAGTTCCTGCATGGCGGCAGCTCCGGCACCCGAAGCAGCCTGATAGGTTGCCACACGCACACGTTTGATGGCCGAAAGGTTATTGATAGGCTTGAGAGCCACAACCATGATAATGGTGGTGCAGTTGGGGTTGGCAATGATATTGCGCGGAGTATTGAAAGCATCGTCACCGTTTACTTCAGGAACTACCAAAGGTACATCGTTGTCCATTCTAAAGGCTGAACTGTTGTCGATCATGATAGCGCCGTGGCGGGTAATGTTTTCGGCAAACTCCTTCGAGGTTCCGGCACCAGCCGAAGTAAAGGCGATATCCACGCCCTTAAACAAATCGGGCTCATGGGTAAGCTCCTCAACAACAATATTTTTGCCGTTAAACTCATAGCTTGTGCCGGCGCTGCGTTTCGAACCGAAGAGTCTCAGTTCATCAATAGGGAAATTCTGTTCGCGGAGCACTCTGAGAAACTCCTGACCTACGGCGCCGCTGGCGCCAACAATAGCTACATTCATTTTTATGG
>JAIDXU010000197.1 GCA_029058455.1 Paramuribaculum sp. | reverse complement strand
TAACCTGCATCATTACAAAAGGAGCCGACAGTGTGCTCGACATGTCGCCCGCTTTGCTGCTCTCTGCGGCTGTGATATGCGTAATCATAACAGTGTTCTTTACACGCAGACCTAAAAAGACACTTCTGCTCGGCATTTTCAAAGCAGCCCGACAGATTATTCCCGCTTATCCCCTGCTGTTGCTTATCGGAATGTTGTCGTCAACATGGATGCTTTCGGGCGTGGTTCCTTATATGATTAATGTAGGAATGGGAGTGCTCAATCCCACGGTATTTCTTCCTACAGCCTGCATTATCTGTGCCGTGATTTCGGTTGTTACCGGCTCGTCATGGACCACCATAGCCACCGTAGGTGTGGCACTCATGGGCATCGGCACTCTGATGGACTATGATAATGCCTGGATTGCCGGCGCGATAATTTCAGGCGCATATTTCGGCGACAAGATTTCGCCGTTGAGCGACACCACCATTCTCGCTTCATCGACCATCGGCGTAAAGCTAATGACCCATATCCGTTCATTGATGATCACCACCATGCCGGCAATGATTTTGGCACTGTGCGGCTTCACTATGGTGGGATTTCTTTCGTCGAACTCATCGGAAATATCCGATCCCGGCCTGATGGAAGCACTCTCCTCAACCTTCAATCTCTCGCCGTGGCTCATGTTGGTTCCCCTGGCAACACTGTTGCTTATAATGATGAGAGTGCCTACACTCATTGTTATGGTAATCGCTTCGGTGGCCGGCCTCGTAGTGATGTTTATCGCCCAGCCTCATATCGTTGCTCAACTCACTTCTCTCAACGGCTCCGATCTTGCCACAGCCCTCAACGTTACGTTTACCTCAACCGCACTCTCTACCGGCAATGAAACACTCGATGCCCTTGCCGCCACTTCGGGCATGGAGGGAATGCTACCCACAATCAAACTGATAAGCTGCGCGATGATATTCGGAGGTGTGATGATTGGATCGGGAATGCTTACCACCCTCACTTCATCGTTCATAAAGAGACTGCGCAAACCCGGCTCAATGATCGGGGCTACCGTTGCCACAGGTCTTTTTCTCAACTCATTTACCGGCGACCAATATATCTCGATAATAATAGGTGGAAACCTGTTCCGCACCCCCTATCGCATGGGAGGCTACAAACCTCAGGTTCTCAGCCGCACTCTCGAAGATTCGATATCGGTCACCTCGGTACTCATTCCCTGGAACTCATGCGGAATGACACAGTCAACCGTACTCTCGGTCAGCACTCTCAGCTATCTTCCTTGCTGTCTTTTCAACATTCTCAGCCCTTTGATGTCGATTGTAGTGGCTAAGGTTGCCCACAAATTCAACTATCGTCTATACACTCTTAAGCCTACTGTCTGAGAGTTATCTTTTCCCCGAAGATTTACTTATTACCAAGTATTCGCTCCTTGCGTTTCAGCACGAAGTGAAGCAGCACTATGCACACCAGCGTCACACCTATCACTCCGAAATAAAACAGATAGTTGCCGCTGAAAAACTCCTTGCGGCCTATATATGCCATCACACACAGATAAACAAACAGCAGGGAGGGAATTAGTGTCGATCTCTTGATTTTCTTCATAGCTTGAAAGGTTATAAAACTAATTCACCGCCGGAGCGCGTATGTCACTCCGGCGGTGAGTTAATAGTAATTGAAACGTGGAGGAGGTATTATCTCATATTTATGCAACAGCAGTGATGTTGAGCAAGTGAGTGTAGAAGCAGCTAACGATACCGAGCAAGAGGATTCCGGCCACGCATACCCAAAGAGCGATACGCTCGCTGGCAGCGCTGCGGAAAGTAGCTACTGTTGAAGTTTCTTCGCTGATAAACATTGCCTTCACAACCAGCAGATAATAGTAGAGGGAGATGATGGTGTTGAGCAACGCGATAAACACAAGCACATAGATCGCTACCGAACCCTGACTGAGGGCAGAGGTAAAGATGAAGAACTTGCTGAAGAATCCTGCGAAAGGAGGTATACCGGCCAGCGAGAACATTGCCAACATCATTGTGAAAGCGAGGCGGGGGTTGGTGCGGTAGAGACCGTTATAGTCGGCCATGTCAACCTTTCCGCAATTGTTTTCAATTGCTCCGATCACACCGAAAGCAGCGAGGTTGGAGAAGATGTAGACAAGCACATAGTACATAAGAGCGGCAATACCCATTCCGTCAAATGCCATAATGCCGAGCATTATATAACCAGCCTGTGAAATTGACGAGAAGGCAAGGAAGCGCTTCATGTTGTGCTGACGGATGGCAAACAGGTTACCAACTGTAATTGTGAGAACGATCAGAGCATAGAGCATCCATTCCCATGCGTCGGCATAAACCGAACCGAATACCTGGAACAGAATCACCATAAAGGCGAAAGCTGCCGAACCTTTGGAGATAACCGAAAGGTAGGAGGTAACAGGAGTAGGAGCACCCTGATAAACGTCGGCAGTCCAAAGGTGGAAAGGCACGAGCGAAAGCTTGAAACCGACACCGGCAATTACAAAGGCAAGAGCGGTGATGAGAAGGGCTGAGCTGCCTTCGCCCATCAGAGCGCCTGCGATGTTCGAATAATAGAGTGAACCAGTGAGACCGTAAACAAACGACAATCCCATGAGGAAGATGGCCGATGAGAAAACGGCTGTGAGCACATATTTCACGGCAGCCTCATGGCTCTCATAGCGATGTTTATCGAAAGCAACCATAGCGGCAAGAGGCAGCGAAGCGGTTTCGAGACCGATCACAAACAGAAGGAAGTGACGTGAGGAAATCATGAGATACATGCCGAAAAGAGTGAGCATCAAAAGCTCGTAGAACTCACCGCGCCGTATCACAACCATATCCTGACGTGCCCATCTGAGTGCCTGAATCATCACTATCAGCACACCGACATTGAGGATGTTCTTAATGTTGACAACCACAGGGCCGGCTTCATACATTCCGGCAAAAGCGTCAGAAACACCGTCGAGCAGGCAGGGGCAGAATCCCCATGCAGTGAAGATTCCAAAAAGCACACAGCTCAAAACTCCTACCGCTCCCTGGGCGCGGCGTGGCATAAATGTGTCGAAGATAAACACCAGCAGAAAAACAACCATTAGGCCTATTTCCTGCTTCATAGCAAAAAACTGAGAATAATCCATAGTTATCGCAAAAGGGGCTTATTAGTTCATGCCAATGACCGCAAAGATCGAGGGGCTGAATGTAAACTTAATCAGATTGGCAAAGAAGTTGGGGAAGCAACCGATGGCAGCCACACAGATAATAAGTGTGATAGTCGAAGTGCGTTCCCACCATGTAGCATCGGTAAGCGAGAGATGATGTTCGTCGTAAACCGGACCGAACAGCAGCTTGCCGACAACACGGAGAATATACACGGCGGTTATTACAATCGAGCAGCAGGCAAGAATTGTAAACACGCGGTGGAACATATCGGTGTGCTCAAACGAACCCACGAAGATTGTCATTTCGGCAACAAATCCGCTGAGGCCGGGGAGACCGAGCGAAGCCATACCGGCGATCACATAACAAACTGCAAGGAAAGGCATGATTTTCATGAGGCCGCCCATGAGACGGATGTCACGGGTGTGGGTGCGACCGTAGATCATACCGATGAGCGCGAAGAACAGAGCTGTCATCAGACCGTGGCTGAGCATCTGCATTATGGCGCCGGTCATTGCGGTAGTGTTGAGCATGAGGATGGCGAAGAGCACAAGTCCGCAGTGGCTCACCGAAGAATAAGCGTTGATGTATTTGAGGTCGGTCTGCACACAAGCACTGAAAGCACCGTAAACAACCGAGATACCGGTGAGGATAAGGAAAATCCAAGCGAGTTCGTTGGCTGCCTGAGGCATGAGATAGATGGCAACACGGAAGCAACCATATCCACCGAGTTTCATAAGCACACCTGCGTGGAGCATCGACACGGCGGTAGGAGCTGAAGCGTGACCGTCAGGGCTCCATGTGTGGAAGGGGAACATGGCACCAAGCACACCGAAACCGACGAAGGTGAGACAGAAAAGAGTGTTCTGCCATGCGGGATCGATCGATGAATTGTTGGCGATCTCAAGAAGATTCCATGTTTCGCCACCATGATAATAGATACCGATGAGGCCGAGCATCAGGAAAGCCGAGCCACCCATCAGCATAAGGGTAAGCTTCATTGCCGAATAGTTTTTCTTTCCCGAGCCCCATACACCGATGAGAAGATACATCGGGATAAGAGCAACCTCATAGAACATGAACATGGTGAAGAGGTCGATGGAAATGAAGAAACCAAACACACCGGTGCTGAGCAGAACCAACCAGAGGAAGAATTCCTTGGGCAGCGGATCAATTTTCCATGAAGCGAAAGAGCCGGTAAGCAGAATCACTGAGGAAAGAATAAGCATTGCCACCGAAATACCGTCGACACCTACAGCAAGGTTGATGTTGAGGGGTGAGAACCACGACCATGAACCGGTAAACAGCATGGGAGCTTCGTCACCTGCGGCACGGAGACCGAGATATTCAAGCAGGAGGTAAACCGACAGGCCACACAGCGCAAGCGAACCGGTAACGGCCACGGCGCGTATCTGCTTGATGTTTTGACAGAGTGCCAAACCCGCCAGCATTATCAGGGGTATCAGCACAAAATAAATCAATATATTGGAGAACATATTCAAGAATGCTTTTAGATTGGTATAAGAGCTAATTGTTGGTTGATCAAATCAGAGCACACAACATACGGTGACAATTGCCAGCAACAAAGCTCCGATGAGGTAGGCAAGCACATATTGCTGAATCTTGCCGCTCTGGAAGTTGCGGATGGCGTATGAAGCCTGATTGGTGATATAGGCAAATCCGTCCATAGTGCCGTCGATAATGTGGCGGTCAAACCATGCGATAGGACGGCAGATGCCGTTGAATATGATCTTATGTGTGATGAAGAGATAGATCTCGTCCCAATAGAAGCGACGGTTGGCGGCGGTCCACAACCAGCGGCAGGAATCAGCCATGCGCTTGGGCATATCGTTTTCACGAATATAGAGCGCGCGGGCAATGAGGATTGCCACTACCGCTACGATTACTGAAACCGAAGCAACCACCCAGTTCATCTCGATGATATATTCGTGACCTCTCCAGGTAACGAATTTTCCGAAGGGAATAAATCCGGCAACCACCGAAATTGTGGCGAGGATAATGAGAGGAAGACTCATTGCCATCTCGCCGTCGTGGGGACGGTGGTGATAGTCGGGATTGTTCCACCAGAAGATAAGGTAGTAGAGACGGAACATATAGAAAGCGGTGAGACCGGCAACTGCTGTCATCCAAACGCCCCAGAAGGGTGAGTAGGCATAAACAGCCGAGAGAATCTCATCTTTCGAGAAGAATCCGGCAAAGGGAGGAATACCTGCGATGGCAAGACAGCCGATAAGGAATGTGATATGGGTAATCGGCATATATTTGCGGAGACCGCCCATCGCGGTGTAGTTGTTGGAGTGAACGGCATGGATCAAAGCACCTGCACCGAGGAAGAGCAGAGCCTTAAACATGGCGTGGGTGAAGAGGTGGAACATCGAGGCCATGTAACCGAGACACTCATGTATTTCGGGACGGGCAACACCGAGCGACACCATCATGAATGCTATCTGAGAGATAGTCGAGAAAGCAAGCACACGCTTGATGTCGATCTGGGCGCAAGCAACGATCGCGGCATAGAGAGCGGTGATAGCTCCGACCACAAGCACGATATCGAGCGAAGTCGGCACCTGAAGATAAACCGGGAACATGCGGGCCACCAGATAAACACCGGCCACAACCATTGTAGCAGCGTGGATGAGGGCTGACACAGGGGTGGGACCTTCCATAGCGTCAGGAAGCCAGATGTGGAGGGGCATCATTGCTGATTTACCCATACCGCCCATAAAGATGAGAACCATTGCCCATGTGAGAACCGAGCAACCCATGAAAGTAGCGCCTGCGGTTGAGGCAAACACTGCACCGGGTTGTGAGGTCATGGTAATGAAATCAAATGTCTGGGTGTAGAACGAAAGAATCAGAATACCCACAAGGAAGCCGAGGTCGGCGAAACGGGTAACGATAAATGCTTTCTTTGAAGCGCTGACAGCCGAGGGAAGAGTGTAGAAGAAGCCGATGAGCAGATAGGATGAAGCACCCACAAGCTCCCAGAAAATATACATCTGGAAGATATTGGTGGCGACAACCAGGCCAAGCATCGAGAAGCTGAACAACGACAGGAAGGCATAGTAGCGCTGGAATCCTTTTTCACCTTTCATATAGCCCATACTGTAGAGATGCACCATAAACGAGATGGTGGGTATCACTATCAGCATCATGGCTGAGATAGGATCGAGCAGGAATCCGAGGCGAATCACCAGATTGGGAGTAAAGGCAAGCCAGTCGACATTGAAGATAACCGACTGAAGTCTTACGCCCTCGGCCGAAATAAATTCGGGATTACCTGAGAAATAATAAGTAAACGCTGTGTAGTATGACAGCACAAGAACAGTGCCCATGCCTAAGCAACCGAGCACACCGGCGAGTTTGTGACTCATCTTCATGCCCGCAAGACCGAGCAGAAGAAACATGAAGAGCGGAATCGCCAGAATGAGTAAAGGTATTGTAAATTCCATACGGCTTTAATTTTTCATTTTGGTGAGGTCGGCAACGTCGATGTTTTTGGCGGCGCGGAACACATTGATAATAATAGCTATTGCCACGGCTGTTTCAGCGGCTGCGATAGCGATAGCAAAAAGCGTGAAGAACATGCCTTCAAGAGCATGAGGATAGAGATAGCGGTTGAACACCACGAAGTTGATGTCAACTGCGTTAAGCATCAATTCGAGCGAGATGAGCATGGCTATCATGTTGTGGCGGGTTATAAACCCGTAGACGCCGCAACAGAACATGATCATCGAAGGCACGAGATAATAGATAAGAGTAAGATCCATGGCTTATGACGGAGTTTTTATGTTGCGGTTGATATTAACGTTTACGGGCTACTACCACACCGCCGATTATGCAGGCGAGCAGAAGCACCGAGATAGCTTCAAACGGGAGAAGGAACTGACCTTGACCTGCACCCATGAGGGTTGAGCCGAGCTCTTTCATATCAGGGTTGTCCATGGCGGGGAGTGATGAGAATGCCATCGAGCAACGGCTGATGAGAGCGCCGCCGGCAACAACAAGTGTAGCCAGAGCAGCCAGCAGACCGGTAATGCGCTTACGCGAAGTGAGCGAGCGGGAGTTGTCGCCCGGCTTGCTGGTAAGCAAAATTGAGAACACAAACAGCACCACAATACCGCCTGCATAGACAGCTATCTGCACAGCGCCGAGAAACTCGTAGTCGAGTTTGAAATAGATCACGGCAGTGGCAAAAAGTGTGAAAAGCAGGTAGGTTGCAGAACGCAAGATTTTGCGCGTGGTGACAGTCAGTACCGAAAAAAGGATAATCGACAGCGCGACTACCACATAAATAATGATACTTCCTACTGATTCCATAAAATTTGGTTGATAAGATTGGGGAGGTAAGAATTTACTTGTTTAAGTTCCGTAGCGGCTAAGGGTCAGATATTAGTGTCGAGAGGTTTTTCTGTCTTGCTCTCTTTATCCTCTACCTTTTCAGCCTCGGCTGCGGCAGCTTTCTTGGCTGCGGCAGCTGCCTTGGCAGCAGCTATGCGGGCTTGCTTTTCAGCTTCAATTTTGGCCATTTCCTCGGGCGAGGGCATCGGCTCCTCCTTTTCAGGAAGGTAATTGAGCTTTTTCACAAGTTTCTCGCGGGTAAACACTGCCTGTTCGAAATCGTTTGAGAACGAGATTGCCGATGTGGGGCAATTGGTTACGCAGAGCTGGCAGAATGTGCAACTGCCGAGGTCATACTCATACTTCTCAAGCTTCTTTTTCTTCTTGCCGTCGGGAGTATCCACCATCTTGGTGGTAAGGTGGATTGTGCCGTTGGGGCAACTGCGTTCACACATTCCGCAGGCTATGCACTTGTGACGACCTTCGGCATCATAGTCCAGCTGGAGAATGGCTCTGAATCGTTTGGGCACATGCACAGTCTCGCGGTTTTCGGGATATTTTTCGGTAATTTTAGGCGTAACAAATTCCTTACCGGTCACCGCCATGCCTTTGAGAAGGCTGGAAATGCCGCTGCCCAATGACGAAAAATAGTCTTTAACACTACCCATGTTGATTAATTTCTATATTGGTGTGGTTTATTATATTATTTCAAATGAAAGTTCTCTTATCTTACCTGACCTCCGAGTATATCGAGAAGCTCGGTTGTGATGCTCTGCTGACGCAGCTTGTTAAACTCAAGCTGCAACTGTTCGAGCAGCTTCTGAGCATTGTCGTTGGCGCTCTGCATTGCCATCACGCGGGCCGCCTGTTCAGAAGCACGGTTTTCGGGGAAAATCTCCTGCATGACCGACACGAGAAACATCGGCAGCAAAGAGCTGAATATCTCTTGGGGATTGGGTTCAAACAAATAAGGTTGAGTGCCGCTCTTAACTCCGTTGTCGGCAAATGTCTCGGTAGATACAGGCAACAGCTGCTCATATTTGGGACGCTGGCGACCGGCGCTCTGGAAGTTCATATATAAGGTGAACACCCTATCGAAATGGCCCACGACAAATTCGTGACACAGATGGTCAACAAAACTTTTCACTCCGGCGCCGGCAGTGTGACTGTCAACTCCTTCGAGGGTCTCGATACGGATATTATTTTCTTTACGAATCAAACGGTCAACCGCCTTCAACATCTTGCATCCCACGGGATAAATCACAATCTCAGCCGAAGAATATCTCTCTTTAATTTCAGCGATATGCGAAACCAAAACCTTGAGAATATTGATATTAAAGGCGCCACAAAGGCCGTCGTCACTACCAAACACCACAACAGCCACTCTGTTGACCTCTCTTGAAGTATCAAGCAGGGGCGAGCTGAAATCAGCATCTGCACCCAAAAGGTTGCCCATGATGGTTTCGAGCTGAGAGC
>JAIDXU010000196.1 GCA_029058455.1 Paramuribaculum sp. | reverse complement strand
TCTCACTGGTATGCAGCTCCTTGAGCTTGCCAAAGAACACCGTTTTTTTCATGTGTCGGCCATAAAACGCAATCATGAGACTATCATTCCGCGAGGCATTGACCGCATAGAACCCAACGATATCGTTTACTTCACCACCACACGAAACCATATCGAATCAATCAGGGAGATATGCGGCAAACTCACCGGCGATATCCGCAAGGTGCTTATCATGGGAGCCTCGCGTATAGCTGTGAGACTGATTACGATGTGCGAATCCGATCACTATCGATTTAAAGTAATCGAATCTGATCGTCAGCGATGTGAATGGTTTGCTGAAAGATGTCCCAATGCCACCATAGTGCATGGCGACGGTCGTGACACCGATCTGCTCATAGACGAGGGTGCAGGCGATTTCGATGCTTTTGCAGCGCTGACAGGCTCGTCTGAAACCAATATTCTCGCCTCGCTTACAGCCAAGGAGCTTGGAATACGCAAAACAATTGCCGAGGGTGAAAACATACAGTTTATTTCAGCGGCTGAAAATCTCAACATCGTTTCCATTATAAATAAAAAACTTCTTGCCTCGGCCAAAATCTTCCAGATAATGCTCGAGGCCGATGCCGAAAGCTCAAAATTTATGGCTCTTGCCGATGCCGACGTGGCGGAAATAGAAGCGCGTCCCGGCTCGAAAATCACCAAAGCTCCCGTCAAGGATCTCAAACTCTCTCATGACATGACTCTCGCCGGACTGATACGCGACGGCAAAGGTATGCTCATCAACGGTCTCACCACCATTCAGGCCGGCGACCATGTAGTGGTGTTCTGTCTTAGCGGCTCGATACACAAAATAGAGAAACTATTTAACTGATTCAACCGCTTTTCAATCGCAGATCATGAACAGAATACACCAACACTCCCCTCATCCCTCACGACATTCTCAGCGACACTTCAGCGGCCTCAACATCCGTATGCTCGTAAAGGTGATCGGATGGCTTCTGCTCATCGAAGCGGCATTTATGTTCATACCCCTCGCAGCATGTTTCATCTGGGAGCAGGGGCGCGACTCCGTAGCCTTTATGTGGGCTATCGCCATAACAGCGTTATGCGGATGTGGCGCCACATTTCTGTCACGCCCCATGCGTACCGACATGCGCAAACGCGAAAGTTATATACTCACGGCATTGGTTTGGGTGGTATTCTCGGCTTTCGCAATGATACCTTTCATGCTCTGCTCCACCCCCTTTTCGCTCTGTGACGCATATTTCGAAGCCATGTCGGGCTTTACCACCACCGGTGCCACGGCGCTCGGTTCGATTAACAGCCTCAGCCACGGCATATTGATGTGGCGCTGTCTCATGCAGTGGCTCGGCGGCATGGGTATAATACTTTTTACACTTGCCATACTCCCCGCTCTTAACCATTCCGGGGGTATGATGATGTTTAATGCAGAGGTCACAGGCATAACTCACGATAAAATAAGACCGCGCATCTCACAGACCGCCAAAGGTCTTTGGGGCATTTATTTCCTGCTCTCCGTGTTGCTCTTTGTGTTGCTGCTGTGCGGTCCGATGAATGCTTTTGAAAGCATCTGCCATGCCATGTCGACAATCTCCACCGGCGGCAACAGCACTACCGACAGCTCAATATCCCACTGGAATTCAGTTTATGTCGAATCGATACTCACTCTATTCATGTTTCTCGGAGGCGTGAACTTCGTGCTTATCTATAAACTCGGTGTTACCCGTAAAATCCGATCGCTTTGGGATAACGAGGTGTTTCGCACTTATGTCTATATCATAGCCGTATTGCTCGTTGTTTATGCCGCCTCGATAATAGCGGGGGGTAATTATACTGATGTGAAATCCGTGACAATCGACCCACTCTTCCAGATAGTTTCGACAATCACTTCAACCGGATATGTAATCAACGGATTTGAGAAATGGGGTCCCTTTATTCTTGCCGTCACGTTTATGCTGATGTTTTTCGGCGGATGTGCCGGAAGCACAAGCGGCGGTGCAAAAATCGACCGCCTGATATATCTCGCCAAAAATACCGGCAACGAAATTTCAAAGGTGCTTCATCCCCACGCCATTCTCTCGGTGAGAGTCAACAACAAGGTAGTGCCTCATGACCTCGTGGCTAAGGTAATAGCCTTCTTATGCCTCTATATGATGACTATTGCGGCGGGAAGCCTGCTGCTCTCTGCTTTGGGAATACCTGTGGCCGATGCTTTTTTCTCATCTTTCTCATGTGTATGCAACACCGGTTTCGGCACTTCTATCACAGGCTACGGAGGTTCCTATGACATAATGCCCGACGCCGCCAAATGGATATTGTCATTCCTGATGCTTACCGGCCGACTTGAGCTGTTTACTGTTTTTGTTCTGTTCACCCGCCGATTCTGGCACAACTGAAATAATTATGGATTTTTTTTGCAGGGATAGCTCAACGTTGGAGACAATTCACTATCTTTGCGCAATAATTCCAACATAGAATTTCAGCTATGAAAGAAATTGCATTTACCAAGATGCATGGAGCCGGCAACGACTACATCTACATCTATTGCCCCGAATCGATTCCCGACAATATCGGTCAATTGGCCGTGAAGATGAGCGACCGCCATTTCGGAGTTGGCGGTGACGGTATAGTCCTGATACTCCCCGGCAAAGATACCGACTTTAAGATGAGGATGTTTAATGCCGACGGCTCGGAAGCCCAGATGTGTGGCAATGCCTCACGTTGCGTCGGCAAGTATGTCTACGACAACGGTCTCACCAATAAAACCCTCATTACACTCGACACCCTCGCCGTAGTGAAGATACTCGATCTCCACATAGGCAAAGATCTCATGGTCGACACCGTGACCGTCGATATGGGTATGCCTGAAACCGAGGCATTAAAGGTGCCTGTGAAATATAATGACGCTCCCGAAATGATCGAAGCCCCGGTTGAGACCTCGGCCGGTACGCTCAACATCACAGCCGTATCGATGGGCAATCCTCACGGAGTGATTTTTGTTGAGGATCTTGATTCCGTATTCTCCCACCCCTTAGGCCGTGAGCTTGAAATCAACCCCATCTGGCCCGAAAAAGCCAACATAGAATTTGCACAGCTCATCGACCCGGAAAATATCCGCATGAGAGTGTGGGAAAGAGGTTCAGGCGAAACATTGGCTTGCGGCACCGGAGCTTGTGCCACAGCGGTAGCCGCATTTAAAACCGGTCGCGCCGGCCGCAAAGTAACGCTTCATCTGCTCGGTGGAAATCTTGATATTGAGATTGCCGACAACGGCCATGTCATGATGACCGGCGGTGCCACAACGGTATTTAACGGCGTTTACTTCGACAGATAATCCATCTCTCCGAAATTATATTCATCAACTGCATATTCCAATACACGTGATTAAAGTCAACGACAACTTTCTCAAGCTACCCGCCAGCTATCTTTTCAGCGAGATAGCCCGCAAAGTTGAACAATACAAGAAGGCTAACCCCGAAGCTCCCGTTATCAGAATGGGAATCGGAGATGTGACCCGCCCGATATGTCAGGCTGCCATCGCCGGCCTGAAACGTGGCGTGGAGGATGAAGCCAAAGAATCCTCTTTCCACGGTTATGGTCCCGAACAGGGTTATGACTTTCTGCGTGAAAAGATTGTGGAAATCGACTATAAGCCTCTCGGCATCGATATTGCCGTCGACGAAATATTTATCAGCGACGGTGCCAAGAGCGACACCGGCAATATCGGTGATATTTTCTCGACCCAATGTAAAGTGGCCGTTACCGACCCCGTTTATCCCGTGTATGTCGACACCAATGTAATGGCCGGCCGTGCGGGCGAACCACTCCCCGGCGGAGGATGGAGCAATATAGAATATCTCCCCTGCACAGCTGAAAACAATTTTATTCCCGCCCTTCCCACCGGTAACCC
>JAIDXU010000195.1:22473-31477 GCA_029058455.1 Paramuribaculum sp. | reverse complement strand
ATGTATAATAGATTGTGGTTATGGATAAAATTCTTACATGAAAAGCAGTCGCGCTGCTGGGGGAGCGGCGCGACTGTTATAGGGGGTGTAATTTGTCGATGGAGGGATTATTCCTCTACATAGCGGCGAGAGCCGTCGCTTACGATTACGGGGTAGATTTTGGGTTCGTGACCGTATTTTTCGTTGAAGCGGCTCATTACGGTAGCGATAAATTTGTCATATTTGTCGTCGGCAACGAGGTTAACGGTGCAACCGCCGAAGCCGCCGCCCATGATACGCGAGCCAACTACGCCACATTCTTTGGCAAGATCATTGAGGTAGTCAAGCTCTTCGCAGCTAACCTCATAGTCTTTCGAAAGACCTTCGTGGGTGCGATACATTCTGTCGCCCACTTTGTCGTAGTCGTGGCGAAGGAGGGCGTCGCACACGTCGAGCACTCTCTGTTTCTCCTCGATAACATATTTTGCACGGCGATAGTCTTCTTCAGTGATTTTATCTTTGGCAGCGTTGAGCATTTCCATATCGGCGTCGCGGAGAGTTTCCACACCGAGGATAGCGGCAACGCGTTCGCAGCTTTCGCGACGTTTGTTATAGGGAGAGTCAACGAGTTCGTGTTTCACTCTTGAGTCAACGAGCACGAGCTTGTAGCCGTTGAGTTCGAAGGGGAAGTATTCAAATTCGCCCGAGCGGCAGTCAAGACGCATGAGGTGGTCTTTCTTACCGTGAACAGAAGCAAACTGGTCCATAATGCCACAGTTCACACCGCAATAGTTGTGCTCTGTGCTCTGACCGATTTTTGCAAGCTCCATTTTGGGGAATTTATTGTCGTTGAAAAGGTCGTTGATAGCGAAAGCGAAGCAGCTTTCGAGGGCAGCGCTTGAGCTGAGACCTGCGCCTAAGGGCACATTGCCGGCAAATACGGCGTCGAAGCCTTCTACCTTGCCACCTCTCTTGATAACTTCGCGGCATACACCGAAGATGTAGCGGGCCCACTGCTCGGCGGGAGCGTCTTCTTCGTTAAGACCAAATTCAACATATTCGTTGATGTCGATAGAGAAAACTCTTACTTTGTCGGTGCCGTTGGGGCGAATGTCAGCCATGATGAATTTGTCGATGGCGCCGGGGAATACAAATCCGCCGTTGTAGTCGGTGTGTTCACCGATGAGGTTGAAACGACCGGGAGATACGAAGAGGATGCCTTCGCCACCGAAACGCTCGGCAAATGCCTGAGTGATTTTTTCTTTCATTTCCATGGGTTAGATAGGATATAGTATGGTTAATAGTTTGATTGTTTGTCAGGTTAACGGTTAAGGGGTGACCCTTAGCCGCAAAGTTAGTAAAAAAATCGAAATATTCGATTCTCGCTTTGAAAAAATTGACTGACAGGAGGTCAGAAGCTCAGTGTGGAGACGCGGGTGGTGCGGATACGGGGTTTGAGTTCACCGCCTATCACGCTGATCGATTCGGGGGCAGCTATCATGAGGGCGCCTGCGCGGGCAAGATCGGGTGAGACATAGGGTGAGTTCCATATTCCGGTCTCCGGATCATAGACCATCACATTGGGGTTAAATGAATACCATTCCACCGGGTGGCTGAGATAGTCGGGAGCCTGATTTCTGAGTGCGTTGAGAAACACATCTTTGTTCACGCCGCCAATCGCCACAATCCTATTGTCGACCGACACTGCGGCACCGCCGCCGAGCGATATTTCCTCGCCGTTGACTTCGGGAGCGGGGAGTTTTTTATATTTTCCGGAAGCGATGTCATAGCAAAGACCCGAAGTGGTGAGGGTGGGTTCCACGGTCTGACCTGATGGTGAGGTGTGACGACCTGCGAATCCGCCCCAGATATAGAGCGCCGGTTTGCCTTTGACGGTAGCGGCGGCCATTACGGGCTGCACTCGCGGATCACCCGGCATCGGTTTCAGCTCCTGCCATCCGGCATCGGCATTGTCGAGATCGAGAGCTATCATACGGTTGGAGGGGAGACCGTTGTAGTTACCTCCGGCAATATAGATTTTTGAGCCGGCAAAAGCACATGACGCATTGTCGATGTCGGCGGGAAGTTGGGGAAGATCGGTGAGAATCACGGTGCCTTCGGGAGTGAGATTGGCCAGCCATGCCTTGCGGTTGTTGCCGGTGGAGGTGTTTCCGCCTGCGATAAATACCCCTTTGGGGGTGGAGGCGCTCACGCCGTAGGCCAATCCTTCAGGAAGCAAACCTGCAAGTTGCCAATCAGGCTGTTGCTCTACGGGCGCGGTGAGATAAATGCCGCGATAGAATTTCTTGGTTGCGCCGGGAGCCATCGGATTGCCGGGGAAGTTACATCCGCCGGCCACAATCATTTCGCCGCCGGGGAGCACACCGCCCGCCGCGGCGCTGACACCTTCGTCAAAACCGCTGTCAAAGTCAGAGTCTTGGGTGTCGAGACCGATAAGGAATGTCGAAGCGGGAAGATTGCTGCCGTTGAGCAGGTTGGCGCGGGTGAACGGCTGCCAGCCATAGCGCAGATGGGTGGGATTATTGATTTTCATGTCGGTAATTTCGATAGTTGAGGGTGAGATAATGCGTGCGGTGGCCGGGTAATATGGCCCGTAGGGGTGGGCTGCCACTTCAAATGTGATGGGAGCGCCGCCGTCAGAGGTGTGGAGGCCGTCGGCATTGCTCATGGTGAGTATGAGCGATTTTCCGTCGGGCGAGAGTGTGAGTTTTTCGGGTGCAGGACTTTCGGCCTGAAGGTCAGCACGCGAATAGGAGTTGCGGAGGGCGAGGCGGGCGAGGCGATGACCAACCGGGAGCTTGTTTCGGGGGTGAACATCGAGCGAGTCACCCACGTCGCTGCTCACCGCCATCCATGTGTCAGGCACCGAGCGGGCGAGTCGTCGCTGCGAATCGCGAAATTCAGGCCATGAGGGGCGGTTGAGGCTTGAGAGCTGCACGAAATAAAACGGCAGGTCGTGGCGATTGAAATGAGTGCGCCAACTTTCAACCATCATGGGAAATATCTCCTCATGAAGCTCTGTGTTGTGGGCATTACTTTCACCCTGATACCATATCACTCCGGCGAGCTGGATGTCGCCGAGGGGTCTTACTCCAGTGGCAAAGAGATAGGCCGGTTCATAAGGGTGGCGGTTGTTTTCGCCTACATTTTCTTTCATTCGCTGCTTAACCCACGGCTGCTGATAGTCGTTGGCGCCGCGGTTCACAAGCATTCGGGGCATAGTCTTGTCGATAGATTCGATCGAAGCGAAGCTTTCGGCTCCGGCTCCTCCCACAGCGTTGCATATCACGCCCACGGGCACGTCAAGGCTGTCTCTGAGCTCACGGGCGAAATAGTAGGCCACGGCCGAGAAATTGCCGAGGGTTGAGGGTGCGGCTTTCTCCCACTGTGTGGGGTAGTAATATTCGAGATTGTTGACTTTGGCGATTGTTTCATCCGACCATTTCGTAGCATTGGTTAGCGGGCCGCGCATATTGAATATGCGTAGCAGCGAGTCGGCCGATTGGGGCAGATCGCGGGCACCGGTCACGGCCTCGTTCATGGTGAAAGCCATGTTGCTTTGGCCGGAGGCTATCCACAGTTCTCCTATGAGAATGTCTCTGAGAGTGACGGTTGTGTCGGGGGTGGAGACAGAGAGCGAGAGAGCATTTCGCGAAGCGGCGCGTGGAGGAAGAGTGACGAGCCATGAGCCGTTGGCCGGAGTAACCGTCACGGCTGAATCTTTGCCGAGAGTTACGCTTACGGTATCGCCGGCGTTGGATGTGCCGCTGATTTTAATGGGCTTTAGCTGCTGAATCACCATCCCGTCGCCAAATATGGGATTGAGTTTCAGACCGCCGTAGTTGCCGGTTATGGCCGAGGCCGCCTGACGGGCAAGCAGCTCCTGTCCGCGCGGGTCGGGATGAACGGCGTCGGGAAGGAGCTCGGTGCGGTCGAGCAGCGGTTTGCCGAAGTCGGTCAGCTCCACTCCGGCTATGTCGGCAACCTGAGTGATGGCCTGATTGACTTTTTCGCGCCACTGGCGGGTGCCGGTGGGAAAACGGGAGTGAAGTGCAGTGAGCGGGGTGAGATTGGCGATTATGATTCTCACCTCGGGATTTACTTTGCGATAGGAGTCTATGAGATTGAGATAATCGGTCACAAACTCATCGCTGTGATTTGGCCAGTTGCGCGGGTCGGTGTCGTTGACACCGAGGTGAATCACCACAATGTCGGGTTTGAAATCAAGTGAAGCCGCATATTCGGGCTGGTTGATATAAGGAAAGTGGCCTTTGGCGAGGAGCGTGGTGCTCGATTTGCCGAAATTGCCCACCTCATATCCGGGCCCGAGCATTTCGGCCAGGCGGAACGGCCACGCCTGCGTTGTGCGGTCGGGAAGGGTATAGCCGTAGGTAATCGAATTGCCTACACAGGCCACCTTGATTTTATCATCCGGTGAGGAAGATGAGGCTGCAGCCACCCCCGAAGCGAGAGTGGCTGTAGCCAGCATTGTGATGATTTTCAGACGCATGGTTTGAAATTATGGGTTAAGGTCAGCAGTTATTGCCGGCGCCGAGAGTCAGGATGTCGTTGATCAGCATACTGCTCTTGATGAGCATACGGGGAATGTGGAACGGTCCTTTAAACAGATTTCCTTTGGCGGGCTGGGCCACAGTACCGTCGCGGTGCAGATAGCCGAACCATTCACCGAAAGCGGGATCGGGCAGGTGTTCATACATCCAGTCGTTGGCCATGCGGTGCATGTCGAGGAACCGCGTTTCGCCGGTGGCGAGATAGGCGTAGAGAGTAGCTATCACGGCCTCGGTCTGCGGCCACCAGAATTTCATGTCCTGTGAATAGTCCTGATGGGGGAATCCCTTGCAGTCGCGGAAGTTGATAATGCCGCCAAACTCGTTGTCCCAGCCCAGTTCCCATGACCAGTCGAGAATCTTGACAGCGTTTTTCACTATCTCTTTGTCCCAGTTGCGGTGGCGGGCTTCTTCAAGCAGGAACCATGCAGTCTCGATACAGTGCCCGGGATTGACGGTGCGGCCGAGCATAGTGTCGATCAGCTCTCCGTCGGGGCCAACCGTTTCGAGCAGGGCGTTTACCTCGGGATGCATGAAGTAGGTGAAAATGTCATGGAGCGACGAATCGATCTGCTTGTCAAGCTCGGGCGACGGTTTCACCTTGCGTATCACGGCGGCGGTATTGAGCAGAATCATTGTAATCGAATGACCGCGTGCCTGCAGTGAGGGGAGATATTTGGGTTCCAGTAATCCGGGGGTGGTGTGATATTTCACTATGAGGCGGAACATCTCCAGAGCCTTGTCGGCGTAGGCTGTCTCGCCGGTTGCGAGGGCATATTCGGCCATTGCGATAGCCGCAAAGCACTCAGAAAAGAGATAGCGGCGTTTGCGCAGGGGGGTACCGTCGGCTGTCACCTCAAAATACATTCTCTTATCTTCGGGATCTATGCAGTGAGCTTCGATGAAGTCAATACATGAGCGAGCCATCGTGAGATATTCGGGCGACTTGCGGATGTTGTTATAGGCAAAGGCATAGACAAATGCACATCTGCCTTGAAACCACACCGATTTGGTGGTATCCATCAGTTTGCCCTCGCGGTCTACACAGGTATAAACGCCTCCGTTAACCGGGTCGGCACCATGTTCAAGCCAGAAGGGGAGAATGTCGTTGGTCAGATCGGCCGAATATCTGTCAAGACAGTTGTGCAGATATTCGTCAGTATATTCGGGTGTCCACATTGTTCGGTTTACACTAATTTGTTGCAACGGCAAAAGAAATCGATTGCGTCAAGCTCCTTGCGCATCTTTTCCTCTTCCTCGTCGGTGAGATTGCGGAAGGGAACACGGTTGGGGCCGAGGTCAAGACCTATAAGTTTCATGATACGCTTGCCGCCCACGATATTGCCTCTGTAACGGCATATTACGTTGATAACTTCCTGAGAGAAATTCTGATGGCGGCGGGCTGCCTCGATGTCGCCGCGCTTCCATGCCTCGATGATGGCGTTGAGCTCACGGCCGTTATAGTTGGTAGTGCCGCCTATGCCACCCTGGGCGCCACCCTGAGCGAGAGAAGCGAGGATAGTTTCATCCTGACCGTGGAGCATATCATATTTACCGTCTTTATAGAGGCGGCACTGATTATATTCATACAGGCTCTCGAAGGTATATTTTATGCCGGCGAAGTTTTCAACACGGCCGTCAACAGCTTCAAGCAGCTCTATCATGGGAAGGAAAGCGCCGTTGAATGCAGGGATATGATAGTAATAGAAGGGGAGTTCGGGGGCTGCGGAAGCAATCTCTTCAATATATTTCACAAGTTCTTCCACTCGGCCGATTTTGGGGAAGGGGGGAGCCATCGCGCCGATACCCCATGCGCCGAGCTCGGCGGCGTGACGGGCGAGTTCGCGGGCGTCGCGCACACAGCAGCTGCCTACATGAACTATCACTTTAAAGTCGGGATTCTCGCCCACGGCGTCGATCCATGCCTTGGTGAGCTGCTTGCGCTCGTCGACTGTGAGCATATAGCCCTCGCCTGAGGATCCATTGATAAACACACCCTTCATGCCGTTGGCCATGAGCATGGCGGCATAGGTGGGGATAGGTTCGAGATTGAGGTCACCGTTGGGGTGGAAAGGGGTGAAAGGAGCATCGATGAGTCCCTTTATCTTTTCAAATTTCATTGTTGTCGGGTTTATTTGTTGGGTTATGTTAACTTGATTAAACGAGATTAATCGGGAATAATCGGGATTAGACCGCGTCGTCTGATTTGGGACGGAGCAATGTGAGCTGCAGAACCATTGCCACAACAAGCACGGCGCCCATCACTACAAATCCGGTGCCGAGGTCTCCCTCTTTGGCCCATGAACCGAGAATCTCAGTCACGGCAGCGCCGGCAAACACACCGGTCATATTCATCAGGCCGTAGGCCGAAGCGCGTTGACGGGCGGGAACGAACTGACAGAGAATAGGCATGTTGTTGGTATCAAACATACCGTAACCGAGACCGAAGCAAAGGCCTGCGGCAATGGCTGTGGGCAGAGAGTGGCCTACACCTATAAGTATAAGGGCCGGAATCATCAGAGCCATACCGATGGCGGAGGTATAGATACGGCCGCGCAGATTGCGTTTCACCCAGCGGTCGCTCATCGGGCCGCCGACCATAACGCCGATAAACGATGACACGGCGATGGTGATTGTGGCCAGAGGACCGGCTTCGGCCGGAGATATGCCGAGCGATTCGGCAAACAGTGTGGGAAGCCAGTTTTTGGTGGCCCAGCCGGGAAGCGACGATGTGGCAAAGAAAAAGAGTATCACCCAGAAAGCGATATTCGAGAATATCATTGCAAACGTTTTGACAACACTCTCTTTCTTTGAGACATTCATTGTGGTGGCGTCGGTGTCGTCAACCCCCACGGCATGGTCAGAAGCATTGCGCCGTTTCTCTCTGAGCGCTATTGCCAAAACTACTGCGTAGGCTATGCCGACAATACCAAACACGAGGAAGGTGTGCTGCCATGAGAAAGCGTGGGCTACGGTGGCACCGAAGCCTCCGAGCGCCTGACCGGTGTAGAGGCCGGTCATGTGAATGCCGATAGCCAGTGAACGTGCCGAGCCGGTGAAGTAGTCGGCAATGAGGCTTAATCCGGCGGGAATATAGAGAGCCTCGCTCACACCCATCAGGGCGCGGAGCCAGAATATCTGGTTGAAGGTGGTGCAGAATCCCATAGCGAGAGTTACCGACGACCAAACAAGCAGCGAACCAACGATAAGCCATTTGCGGCTCAGACGGTCGGCTATGGCGCCCGACACGGGGCTCATAAGACCGTAGATCCAGAGAAATATGGCCATGAGACGGCCGAAATTGGCAGGGTCGCGGATTGGCTGAATGGTTTCGCCGATAGCCTGTTGCATGGTCGAGAGCATTTGCCTGTCCATGTAGTTGAGCAAGGCAACGACCCAAAGCAGTCCCACTACCACCCAGGGGTAGATATTGCGCCCTTTAGCGGCAACTGCGGTAGAATTAACGTTGGTCATGGTATTGATAGATTGGTTGTCTTTAATCGGTTATGGGAGAGCGGAAGCAAAAATAATCAAAAGTTTTGGATTATTGGATGCTGAGGGGAATTTAGTGGTTTATTCGGCGAATGATCTCACGAGCAACAGTGTGCAGTGACCGTTGATTTCAACTTCGGGCATAACTGCGGGAAGAAGCAGGGTTAGGCCGGGGCGAAGCTCTGTTTTGCCTTCGGGATAGGTGAGGGTTGCTTCACCGTCAACACACATCAGCACGGTATAGGAGTCTTCGGTAGGTTCGATCGATGTATTGCCATCGACGATTATGCGGCGGGTTCTGAATCGCGGATAGTCAACCACGCATGTGTCGTTGAGCTCAGGATTGGCGCGGGTGGGAGGCACATCGGCGTTGCGCTCGGGGTTGATAGCCTGGCTTGCGAGTTCGGTGTGAAGTTCGCGCGGCTGTCCGTTGGCGTCTTTGCGGCCGTAATCATAGATGCGGTAGGTTATGTCGCTCGGCTCCTGAATCTCGGCGATGAGATTACCGGCTCCGATAGCGTGGATACGACCGGCCGGTATGAAGAAAATGTCACCGTTGGCCGAGTTGTGCAGGGCGAGTTCGTCGATTATTGTAGAGTCGTCGATTTTCTGTTTGATAGTCTCCGAAGTAAGAGGACGAAGGAGACCCGAATAGATACCGGCGCCGGGAAGAGCGTCGATCACATACCACATTTCGGTCTTGCCGGGGCGGTTGTGCACTCTCATTGCCAGTTTGTTGTCGGGGTGAACCTGAATCGAAAGATTCTGATTGGCGTCGATGAGTTTTATCATCAGCGGGAATGTGTCGCCATAGGTCTTAACTACTTTGGAACCGAGCAACTGCGCTCCGAAACGACGGGTGAGCTCGTTGATGGTCAAACCCTTGTAGGTGCCTGATTCAACTACCGATTCATTTCCGGGCAGAGTGGAGATTTCCCAGCTCT
>JAIDXU010000195.1:0-22463 GCA_029058455.1 Paramuribaculum sp. | reverse complement strand
ATCGGGCTCGAGGTTCTTGAAACGGAGTATTCTGTTGCCGCCCCATATCAGTTCTTTGAAAAGTGGGGTGAAAACTATAGGCTTTTTTTCGATTGATTCGTTATGCTGTGTCATGATTGATTGGATTTTAGATTTTTACGCTCATATATAAGCCGGGCGAGCTCGAGGTCGAGGGGAGTGTCGATGTCAACCGAATCTTCGGGAGTCATGACATATTTGCGGCGGCGCTTGAAGCCGCTCAGCGGTCCGGCGAGAAGAGAGTCGGTGTTAATGATATATATCGCGCCGTTATATTCCCACACATCGGGAGCATCCTGACGGCATTTTATGCGGCCTTCGCCTAAGGAGATGTTGAGAAATCCATCTTCATTTTCCTCATAGCAATTGAGGTAGGGATTTGTTTTGGCGGGGGCTACGCTCACAACCATATCGAGGTCGGGAGTCCACAGGCTGAGGGCTTCGCGGAGATGCTGTCCGGTGCGGAACGGCGACGTGGGCTGAAGCAGAATGACCGTGTCGGGTCGGAAACCGCGGTTATCTTCATACCATTTGAGAGCGTGGAGCAACACTTCATAAGTGCCTGCCTTGTCGCTTGCCAGCTCGGCAGGGCGCATGAATGGCACCTCCACACCGTAGTTTCTCACCGCCGAGGCTATTTCTTCAGAATCGGTCGAAATGCAGATACGGTTGTCGGCCACCACCTCGCGGGCGGCGTCGATAGTGTGGCAGATGAGGGGTTTGCCACCGAGGTCAACAATGTTTTTGCCCGGCACACCCTTGCTGCCACCTCTCGCGGGTATGATAACCAGTGGATTCATAGGTGATTACTCTTTGAGGCGGGGAAGCATTGAGGCTATACGCTCGCCGAGACCCACGTTATAGCCGGTCGACATAAACACCACTCTGTTGAATGTGTCGCCTACAATGAGGGCGGGAAGTGATGATTTTGAGGGATCGAAGCCAAATTCTTCGGCCAGAGCGTTGAGATAGGCCGAATTGGTATCGACACCAAACACTACATTTTCGGGGAGTCCGGCAAATTTGCTGCGGTCGAACTTAGCCATATCTTCTTCGGTGGCGAAGAGAAGCACCACTTTCTTGCCCCATTGCTCTATGGCCTGACGGTTGGAAACAAGCTCGTTGAGGAGGTGTGACGACGGCTCGTGACCGGGGGCTATCATTGCGAGAATGAAATATCCGCGGCCTGTTATGGGAAGCAGAGGATCGGCATTAAATGAGCCGATTACGCTGATTTCGTTAGGATTGTCGGTGATGGTGAGCGGATGGGTTACGGTTTCGTTGGCTTTGAGATCGAGCAATTCGAGGCGGGCAAGCACCGAACCGTTGGCCATTCGGCGGCCTGTGGTGAGCAGATAGCGGCCGGGAGCGAGTGAGAGGGGTGAGAGCGAGCCGAGAGTGGCGCTTTCGTCATAGTTGAGCAGCTGAGGCTCTCCGTTGTTGTCGATAGAGGAAAGGGTGAAGTGAATGTAATAGGCGGGGTCGGCAGGTATCTGACCTTCGGGATAGGTGAGATTGAGAGTGGCGAGTCCCGAAGCGGGAGCGGCGTCCGAGGTCGATTCGAGATCAATAACCGCCATAGGTTCACCCCATTCGGTGAGGCCTGTCACGGCGTTGATACGGGCGGGAATACCGAGCCAGCGGCAGAGAGCAACAAAGAAAATATTTTTTGATTTGGAATCGGCCATGCGTGAGGTCCACACACCTTCGGGTGAGATGCAGAGCCGGTTGGGGTTGCGGTCGTTGACGGTGGTGATATTTTCAGAAATCCAGAGCGGAATGAGCGAGGGATTTTCTTTCCATGAAGCGGCGAGATTTTCGGGCACAGCCGAGTCAAAGAATCCGCAGAAGGGGGTGAGAAGCTCATTTGCCACGCGAGGCAAAACAGGCTCTTTGCCGGCGGCGAGACGGTTGGTATAGCTGTCGGCAAGGACTTCGGGAGTCACATCGCGCAGATCTTTTTCGGAAAGATTGGCAAGGAAAAAGGCGGCGCTGTCGGGGTCTTTGGCCTGCTTGATAAATTCGGAGATAACAGGATAGTTGCCATAGCTGCCAACGAGCAGTGCGGCTATCCGTCCCGGGTCGGCCGGGCTGACAGTGAGATTGTTGTTGATCCATTCGCGGGCGGTGGCTTCATTAAAGAAGCGGGAGTTGATGGTGTTACGCAGTGAATCCTCATAGGCGAAGCGGCGGGCGTTTTCAGCAACCTGGGCTTCGGTGGGTTTGGGGAGATTGCCCGACGGGGCCGGAGGGGTGAGTGTGAGGTCGAGAGGCTGAGTCAGTCCGCCGTCGGCACTGAGTGTGAGGGTGACGGGCGCTTTGGCGTCGGCTTCGATTTCAACAACTCCAAATCTTCCTGTGGCGGGATCTGACGCCCATGCGGTTATGTCGCCGAAACCACACAGCAGCGAGGCCATGCCATTGGCGTCGGTACGAGTTGAGAAGAGGGGATATAGCTCGGCATAATTATAGAGACGGAAGCTTACGGGCGCGCCGGCTGCGGGAGTGCCGTCGGGATTAACGACTTTTACTTCTGCGCGGCGCAGAGGAGCATAGGTGTCGGTTATGTTGATTCGAGTATAGCAACTGTCCTGATAGAGCTGCTGCTCAGGGCCGTCATAGTGGCCGAAAGCGTTGGTTGCCATAAGCATACCTCTTGCAGCCGGGGCATTGAACCATGCGAGGTCGAGAATAGGCTCGGGCTCGCAGGCGCCGAGAAAATGCCATTTGCCGTCGATCCATACCTCTACCCAGGCGTGATTATCATCGGTGTGAGCCCAGCGCGGGGTGTAGACCTGACGGGCGGGAATACCCACCGAGCGCATGGCGGCCACTCCAAATGTCGATTCCTCGCCGCAGCGGCCCCATGTGGTTCTCACGGTGGCGAGAGGAGATGAAGTGCGTGAGTCGCTCGGACGGTAGTTGGCTTTTTCGTGCAGCCAGTGGTTGACTTCGAGAGCGGCATCTTTCATGCTCATGCCTTTGACTCTCGGAGCCAGTTCGCGATAGAACACCATGCGCGCGCTGTCGAGATCTTCGTTGTTGACTCTGACAGGGAGCACGAAGTGGCGAAATTCCCTTTCGGGTACTGTCTTGCCCCAGGGCATTTCTTCGCGGGCTTTGAGAGCTACCGCTACATTCTCTTCCCAGAAACTGCGGGGATGGTCGATTGAGTCAGCCACCGGCATACGGGAGTAGAGAAATTCAAGATATTGTTCACCCTGCGGGGTGAGAATCGAGCTGTTGGTTTTTTCGGCCGAGGCCAGAGCGGGGAGAGCGAGCAGAGGAATAAGGAGACTGCGGAGTTTCATTTTGAGATGTTTCTTATGATATTGGCGACTACTGCGGGTGAACTTATGAGGCTGTTGGGCATGCGGCAGGAGGAATGTATCTCCGTGCAGCCGGTGGCAGCGAGTATGTCGGCGGCATTCGAGGGATTGACGCCCGCGCCCGGCATTACGATTAGTCGTGAGCCGGCAATGCGCTGCAGCTCGGCGATCATCTTAACACCCTCGGCGGCTGTGGGGGCTTGTCCGGAGGTGAGCAGGCGGTTGCAGCCCATGGCTATGATCTGTTCAAGAGCGTTGAAAGGATCGATGCATTGGTCGAAGGCGCGGTGGAAAGTGACATTCATTCCTTTGGCCACAGCTTTTGAGGCGAGAGCCATGCAGAGGGGAATGTCTAACTCCCCCTCGGGGGTCAGGGCGCCTATCACAACGCCGTCGGCACCGAGATCGGCGGCCAGACTTATGTCGGCCATCATAACGGCCTGTTCGGAGGGGGTATATACGAAATTGCCTTCGCGCGGTCTTATGAGCACATGAAGTTTGATTCCCGGCAAGGCTCTGGCGGCAGCAATAAGCGCACCCGACGGGGTGAGGCCGTCGGCGCTCAGGGCCGAGCAGAGTTCAATGCGCTGTGCTCCTCCCTCAGAGGCCGCTATCGCGCTCTCAATGTCGGCGCAACACACTTCAAGAATAGGTTTCATCCGGTAGGTGATTTAAGGTTGTTCTGAGATTTATTTCTCGGTCAACTCAACGATGATGTCGGGCTGAGGCTCTCCGGGCATCGGTATGTTGAGGCGGGTTACATATCCTTCGGGAGTTTTGACACGTTTGAAAGCCACGGGTGCGCCCGATTCAAAGAGAGTGGCCGATTTGATGCGTTTCTGTTCGGGAATGTCGAGAACGAGAAGGCCGTCGGCACCGGTTTCAAGCGAGTCGGGTTGAGTGACATGCACCCACAGCTTGTTGTCGCGGCGGGTGGTGCAGCCCCACGGCTGAGGAGGAATGTGGCCGGCGGTGGTGGCATAGATGGTTTCGCCGTTGCGTCTCATCCATTTGCCTATCTCGCGCAGACGCTCGAGAGATTTGTCGGGTATCGCGCCCGAGGGTTGAGGACCGACGTTGAGCAGCAGGTTGGCACCGCGGCCGGCTGCGCCTACAATCAGCTTCACCAGGTCGTCGGGTGATTTATATCTGTCATCAACGGCGCGGTAGCCCCATGAGCCGTTGATGGTCTGGCAGGTTTCAAGCGGCAGACGAGTCGAAATCTCCTGGGTGGAATAGCCGGCGAAGTTGTCGCCCGGCAGGTCGCGCTCGAATATCTGCACATCCTCACCCTCGATAATGTCGCAATGGTGGTTGTTGGCTATGAGACATGAGGGCTGGAGCGAGTGGATAAGGTCGTATTGTTTTTCAAGCTCCCAGTTAAAGGGTATAGAGTCGCTGTCGTGATCCCACAGGCCGTCAAACCATATAGCTCCTACTTTGCCGTAATCGGTCAGCAGTTCGGTGAGCTGGTTGTTCATAAACTCATAATACTGCGGCCAGTTTTCTTTTTCGGGAATTTTGCCGGTGTGTTTGGCAGTGCGCCCCGAAGGATAATCGTCGCGGGTCCAGTCGATGTGTGAATAATAGAAGTTGAGACCTATGCCCTGACGCTCACATTCCTCGGCAAGCTCTTTTAGTATGTCGCGCTTGAAAGGGGTGGCATCTACGATGTTGTAGGGAGATTGTGCGGTGTGCCACATCGAAAAGCCGTCATGATGGCGCGAGGTGATGGTGATGTATTTTGCACCGGCATCCTTGATGGCGCTTACCCATTCCTTGGCGTTGAAATCGGCGGGATAGAAGCCGCGGGCGGCTTTGGCATATTCGTCATGGGTCATGCCGGAGTTCTGGAGATACCATTCTCCCTGGCCGAACATGCTGTATATGCCCCAGTGGATGAAAACGCCGAATTTGGCGTCGGCAAACTGCTGTCGAGCCTCGAGGTTTTCTTGTGAGGGAACGTAGGGCACCGAGCGGGGAGGCTGATGAGCCGAGGTGTCGGAGGCTTTGATGCCGTCTTGCGGTTCGTTGGCCGTTGCGGTAAGAGCCAGACCGGCTGCTATCGCACAAATCAGAAACTTATTCATTGCAAAATTAGATGATTGAGATTTATGCCGTCACGCTCTGTGGGGGCATTGCGGAGTTTTTTGCAAAGATAACGTTTCCCATTAAAATTCACCACATTTTCACTCAACAAAATTCACCCATACCCTCTTGGCTACCGGCATGATGGAGCAATTCAAATTATTTTTTTAACTTTGCAAAAAAATAACAGCTTATATTATGACTCAACCCACTCAATCTCAGCGCGAGATTGTTTTGAGCGGCATCCGTGCCACCGGCAATCTCCATTTGGGCAACTATTTCGGTGCCCTCAGCAAGTTTGTGAAGATGCAGGACGAGGGTATATATCATCCCCTCTTTTTCATCGCCGACCTTCACGCGCTAACTACCAATCCCTCGGCCGAATTGCTCCATGCCAATGTTAAAAACATTGTCACCGAGTATCTTGCCGCAGGTCTTGACCCTGAGAAATCAACTATTTTCGTGCAGAGCGATGTGCCCGAAGTGTCGGAACTTTATCTTCTGCTCAACATGCATGTGGGCATAGGCGAGCTTATGCGCACCGCTTCGTTTAAGGATAAGGCCCGCAAGCAGCTCGGCATTAAGGTCAATAATCAGAACGAGGAGGATGACGACCATATCGAAACGCAGATCATAGGCAATGAAAGCAGCTCAAAGCGTGTCAACGCCGGTCTGCTTACCTATCCTACCCTCATGGCGGTGGATATTCTCATTCAGAAGGCCACTAAGGTGCCTGTCGGCAAGGATCAGGAACAGCATCTTGAACTCACACGTCGTTTTGCAAGAAGATTTAATTCATTCTACGGAGTGGATTTCTTTCCCGAGCCTTATAATTTCAATTTCGGCGGCAAGAGCGTGAAGGTGCCCGGACTCGACGGTTCGGGAAAGATGGGCAAGAGCGAAGGCAATTGCATTTATCTTATCGACGACGAAAAGACTCTACGCAAGAAAGTAATGCGCGCTGTGACCGACCAGGGCCCCACTGAGCCTAACAGCGAGATTTCAGAGCCGGTGGCCAACCTGCTCACTCTTATGGAGCTGGCAAGCAAACCGGAGGTGGTTGAACAGTTCCGCAACGCCTATGCCGACTGCTCGATTCGCTATGGCGATCTCAAACATCAGCTTGCCGATGACCTCGTTGCTCTCACCGCTCCTATCCGCGAGCGCATTATAGAGCTGAGAAATAACGACGAATATATCGGTAAGGTGCTCCGTCAGGGTGCTGAACATGCCCGCGAACGCGCTGCAAAGACTCTTGCCGAGGCGCGCGAGATAATGGGTATCAGAAAATTCTATTAATCCGCCGGGTAAATGAAGAAATCACCTCTCTATACCCGCACCGGCGATGACGGCACTACCGCTCTGATCGGCGGCACTCGTGCGCGCAAGAACAGTGTGCGCATAGAGGCTTATGGCACGGTTGACGAACTCAATTCATGGGTGGGACTCGTGGCCGCTCAGAGTGATGTGACTCCCGAAGAGGTGGAGTGGTTGCAATGGATTCAGTGTCGTCTCTTTGACATAGGCAGCTATCTGGCGTGTCCTCCTGATGCCGACGGCAACGTGATGGTGGGGGAAGGCGCGAGCGTTGAGGCTGTTGAACAGCTTGAGCATATCATTGATGAGGTCGACAATGCCACTCCTCCGCTCAAGCTCTTTGTTCTGCCGGGTGGAACTCAGTCGGCGGCAACCGCGCAGATAGCTCGCACTGTGGCGCGCAGAGCCGAACGCCGTATTCTTACCCTCGCCGAAGAAGCGCCGGTATCGCCCACGGTTCTTAAATTTGTGAACCGTCTCAGCGACCTGCTCTTTGTGTTGGGCCGCAATCTCAACACGAGGGTGTCTCATCCCGAGCCTACCTGGCGTCGCAAACGCTGATTCTTACAGCATATCATAACAATAGGGCCAATTAGCTTTCCGACTAATTGGCCCTATTGTTATGATGTGAATATCGTTATAGGAACGCAAGCACAAGGCTTTGTGCCGCGACTACTCGCATAAACATGGTGAGAGGATAAACGGTCGAGTAGGCTACTGCGGGAGCGTCGCTACCGGTCGAACCGTTGGCATAGGCGAGGGCCGGGGGATCGGTATAACCGCCTGAGAAGAGACCCATGATTGTGAGGAAATTGATTTTGTAGACACCACGGGCGATACATCCCACCACAACCAGAGGCACGAAGGTGATGATGAAGCCCCATATAACCCACCACATACCGGTGGTGTTGAACACGGTATCGGCAAATCCTTTGCCGGCCGAGATTCCCACCGAGGCAAGGAACAGGCATATACCCAACTCTCTCATAAGCATTGACGCCGCCGAGGAGGTGTAGGTGACCAGCTTGAATTTATATCCGAAGCGGCTGAGAAGGATTGACACCACGAGAGGACCGCCGGCCAGACCGAGCTTCATGCCCATGCCGATATTGAGCGATCCGAGGATAATGCCGAAGAATATGCCGACAAATATCGTGATGATGTTAGGCTCGTTGAGACGCTTCACCGAGTTGCCGAGCTTAGTGGCAAGACGCTGGATGTCGTTGATGTCGCCCACTACGGTGATGCGGTCGCCCATCTGCAGACGGAGGCCGGGAGCGGCGAGAAGATCCACACCGGCACGGTTGACACGGGTTGCATTGAGCATATATGCGGAGTGGAGACGGAGCGATCCGAGTTCCACGCCGTTATATTCGGTCTTTGTGATAAGAATGCGACGCGACACCACATCGGTGGGGGTGACGGTTTCCCAGTCGAGTTCAATGCCGGGACCAACTACGCTTTCAAATCTCTCGACATCGCTGTCGGCGATCACAACCATGAGTTTGTCGCCTACACGGAGCTGGGTCTGTGAGGTGGGGATGATGATCTGACCTGTCTCGCCTATGAGACGCGAGATGATGAAGTCGCATTGAATGATATGGTGGAGCTGCACAAGCGATTTACCCGAGATAAGAGGGTTGGTAACCTCGATCGAGATAATGTTGGGCTTTGAAACAGCTGCGGCCTGAGCTTCTTCGATTGCTTTGATCTCGTTTTCGGTTTTGATTCGGAAGATGCCTTTGATTAGGAACATCGCGCCGATAATGCCCATAACACCGAGAGGATAGGCGGCCGCATAACCCATCGACATGGTGTTGATGACGTTGGTGTCGTTGGCTGCCTGCTGGGCTGCTGCAAGACCGGGGGTGTTGGTCACGGCACCGCTCATCACACCTACAAGCACATCCATCGACACATTGCCGTCGGTGTAGTAGATAATCAGCACCAACGCAACGTTGAGTGCTATGGCAAGCATGGCAAGCATGTTGAGCCTCACGCCTCCTTTTTTAAATGATGAGAAGAAACCGGGACCTACCTGCAGACCTATCGAGAAGATAAACAGGATTAGACCGAATTCTCTCACGAATTTCAATACTTCTCCATTGACGATATAGCCGAAGTGGCCCATCAGAATTCCAATGAAAAGCACGAAAGTCACTCCTAACGACACTCCCGCAACCTTGAGCTTGCCTAAAAACACGCCCGCCGCTATTACAAACGAATAGAGGCAGATGGTTGCTGCGAGATCGGTGTTGCCCGGACTGAGCAGTTCAATTAACCATTCCATTTTGGTGGGTTTTGAGTAATAATTAGTTATATGACAGCTTGATATATGACTGTCGGGAGGCTTTTGCCATGTTTTATGGCCGCAAAGTTACGAATTTTTATCAAGTTTAGGGAATTTTTCAATTGCAAATCAGGTTTTGGATTAATCAGGGTTGATCGGGATTAATCGAGGATTATCGGGATTAATGAGGATTTTTGGAGTGATGGAGGAATTTGGTTATCTTTGCAATATGATTGGCAGACGTGCGTATAAATGGCTGGCGGTTGCGGCGGTCGCTCTACTCATAGGAGCGGGGGTCGGCTGGATGTTGTTGTGGAGCGAGGAGCCTCTCATAAGCCCCGATGTGTCGGGCTTTCCGGTCAGAGGTGCCGATATTTCGGCTCATAACGGCGATGTTGATTTCGGACGATTGGCCCGGGAAGAAAATCTGAAGTTCGTTTATCTCAAAGCCACCGAAGGGCGCAGATGGAAAGACCGCAGGTTTAACATCAACTATATCCGCGCCCGTCATGCCGGCCTGAAAGTCGGGGCATATCATTTCGTGAGGTTTGATGTCGATGCCGAGAGTCAGGCGCTCAATCTTATTCAGAGTCTGCGCGGCAAGACCCTCGATCTGCCTGTGGCTCTCGACATAGAGGAGTGGACCAATCCCTATCTCAAGGCTGACAGTGTTGGCCGCATGGTTAAGGTTATTGCAGATATGCTTGCCGGCGAGGGCTATCCGGTGATTGTCTACACCAACAAGCAGGGTCATGGCAGATATATAGAAAACCGGCTCGACAGTGTGCCGCTCTGGATATGTTCGCTGTCGTCAAAGCTTCCTGAGCAAGATTGGATTTTCTGGCAATATTCCCATCGTGGCAGCGCGGCCGGAGTGGCGGGTGACCTTGATTTAAATGTGTTTTGGGGCGATTCCACCGCGTGGCACAGTTTTCTCAGCCGCCCCTTCCCTAACTAACCGATATACTGGCGTAGAACAAGGCGATGTGTCAAATTATTGAATTTTGACACACCGCCCGACAAGCGCTGCAATATGCGGCGCGTTATGTGTTGGGATTACATTTGGACTATCTCGAAGATTTCGGGGGTTCCGGTGAGAGTCATGCGCACTGTCTTGGAGTTGAGGTCAACTGTGGTGTAGGGGTTGGAAATGGCCGTGCGGACGACTTCCTGACCGTTGCCGTCATACTCTATGAGCTCCATCTTGGCGCCGGGACTCAGTGTGGATAATCCGAGCATTAGGATTGCCTGCTTGGCGTCTTTGGCTTTGTTGAACGATACGTTGCCGGTCGATTTGTAGGCGGTTATCGGGTTGCCGTCAAATGCAAGGAGTGAAGCGTCAGCGTCGTCAGCTTCGATGTCGAGGCCGACGCGTTTGGCTGTCACGGGATTGACGCGGAACGAGCGCACACTTGTCCAGTTGGTCTTTTTAGAGTCGCGGCGGGCGAGACGAACGAAGCGGGCATTGACGGGAGCGCCTTTCCAATCTATTATATAGGTTTTGGGCATGGTGTCGGTCAGGGCGATCCATTCGCGGCCGTCGACAGATGTCTCGAGAGCTACGTTGTCGAAGTAGTCTACGTCGTCGGTCGAATTGCGGCCCTGATGAATCAGGACTTCTTCGACCGGTATAACCTTACCAAGGTCAACACCCACCCAGTCGCCGGCGTTCTGACTTGCCGAAGAGGTCCAGTAGGTAGTTGTGTCGTTGTCGAGCATGAGTTTCGAAAGCGTCGTGCGCAGGTTAGGATAGCTACCTACGGCGCGGGGCACGTTGGGCACTGCGCCTGTCACGCGGTTGAAGAAGGCGATCACCATGTCGTCCATCGTTTTCTCGTAGAAAGGCTGGAGTTTCATCGTGCCTACTTTGTGGGCCTCGAAGTCCTTGCGGTCCTCCTCGGTCATGAGGTTTTTCTGATAGGCCTCCCAGAATTTGGCGTTGTCGCCGCTCTCGAATATCTTGATGAGCTTGAGCGCGCCGAGGCCGCGGTTGGCCACTTTTGTAAGCTGGGCAACCCAGGGCTTGATTTCGCTTACGAGAGCGGGATTAGACTTGCTGGCGAGAATGACCGCCTCGGCTGCGGCGGCTTCGGTGAGCGCTTTTGTCAGTGCGTCGTATTGAGCGGGTGTATAGTTGTTGTAGGGGAAAGTGACTGTTTCCCATGATTCATCGCGGCGGTAGCCTGTCTCGGTGTCGGCCGAGTTGATGGCGAATGTGCGGTAGGCTTCGGCGGCATCGGGCAGACGGTCAACGAGACCGCGCTCCCAGTTGTCGATGGCGTTGTAGTCGGAAGGGTTCCACGCCCAGTCGGCCACGCCGTAGAGCGCGAGCATCGATGCTTCGCCATGTTCCATAGGATTGCTTTCAATGCCGGCTACCTGTTCGCGGGTCAGGTTATTGTCAAGGCCATAGACGGGGCCCTGAAGGAGATAGTTGCGGCAGTAGTCGGTCACGGGATAGTTCCACCAGTAGAGCGCCGGACGCTGGATGCGCTTGTCGACGAAATCAAGAGTCTCGGGTGTCAGGTCACTGCACACTACGGCACCGGTCCAGAATACTTCGGCTTTGGGGTTGAGCTCACGGCCGTAGATAGCCAACTGACCGTTCTCGCCGGGATTGGCCCAGAGCTGCGAATAGTCGGTGGGACAGATGAAGAGATTGTTGACATCGCCTTTAGCGTCGACAAAGTCGCGGGTGAGATCGTTGAGCAGTTTGGTCTGCATGTGTGAGTCGGTGCCGATGCCTGAAATATCGTCGAAGAAGAGGGCAAACGAGCGCACGCCAAGGTCATACATCATGTTAAATTTGTTGACAAGGCTATCGTAGTCTTCCTTGTTCCAGCGGATGTCTTTTCCGGGATGGATAGCCCAGTAGAAATCCAGACGGTTTTCATTGGCCGTCTTGACGAGGTCGGCTATATTGGCTGCTTCCTCGGGAGGGTAGGGCTGACGCCAGTGAGGCGACGAGTGATAGGGGTCGTCTTTAGGACCGAAGATGTAGTTGTTCATCTTGTTGCGGCCCATATAGTTGATAATATCTTTGCGCACCTGATGGCTCCAGGGGTTGCCATAGAAGCCTTCAACCACACCGCGGTAGGGCAGCGCCGGGAAGTCGTTGATTTCCATCATCGGCAAACCGCCCCCGGCTTTGGTGACAGGGCTTTCGATAATTTGACGGAGAGTCTGGAGAGCATAGAAAGCGCCACGCTCGTCGAAAGCGTTGACGGTGATTTTCTTGGGGCCGATACTGAGCTTATAAGCTCCCGAAAGTTCCTGCACCTCGGCTTTGTCTGCCACTTTGGTGCCGAAGTCGATATCAATCTCGATACCTTTGGGATTGAGATACAGGAAACTGAGGTCTTTGGCAGAAAAAGCCTTCTGCTTGTCGTTGACTTTGAAGCCCTCGGAGATGTTGAGCACACCTGTGTTGAGCCGCTCGATGCTCTGCGGAGTAGGGTTAATCACCAGACCTTTGTGGTCTACTTTCTGACCGGGGACTTTGTTAAACTCCTGCTTTTCGCCTCGCTGTGTGTCGAAGTCGAAAGTGTCTTGAGCTGACAGTCCGGAAGTAAAGGCAAATGTCGCCGCTGCCAGACCGAGCCACAGTAAAGCTGTTCTTTTCATGGATATATCCTGATGGGAAATTAATAGTTGGATATTGATACCCACAAATATACTGAAATTTTCTAATAATCGGACAAAAATAGAAAACAAGGCGATGTGTCAAATTATTGAATTTTGACACACCGCCTTATTATAATTGTATGGTAATGGTGGGGATTATTTCACCATGACTTTGCGACCGTTGACAATGTAGACACCGGTGGTGGGGTTGGTGACTTCAATGCCCTGCAGATTGTAGATCTTGCCGGTTATGGAGTCGACTGTGATTTCCTGAATGCCTGAAATACCCTCAAACTTGGCGATGAGTTTCACGGGACGGTCCATTATCGAGGCAGGAAGAGTGTAGGTATCCCCCTGAGGAGTGATCTCGATTTCATTCCAGTAAGTGTTGCCCATCTTGTGAGACTTTTCGTAGTCAAGATGATAGCCGTAGCGGGCAGTGAGTTTCTCGATGAGGATATTCTTGGTGGTGGTGGCTGAAACAGCGAGGGGTTCGTTGCGGGTAACCTTAACAGGTTGTGAGCCTATTTCGGTTTTGCCGGCCACAAGATTACCGCTTTCGTCGGTTGCGTTGACACTCACGGGGGTTGTATCATCATAAACATGAATCATGAAGTCAACAACATATCCGCCGTTGTCATGAATATCATTTTTGCCAAGTCCGTATTGACCTTTGGGGTCGGTGGAGTTCCAGTCAATTTTGAAGCGGGCGCGATAAACACCTGCCGGTATATCGGCCCTAATAACAAAAGGGTGGTTTACGGAGGGGGTCATCGAGGCGGCTACACTTTCACCACGCGAGTTTTTGCCGTCGGCATATGAATAGCTGAGCAGTTCGCCGGCAGGAGTGCCGTTGTCGTTGAGAGTGGCATCAAATTCACCATCTTCGTTGAGGTCAACATACCAGTAGGTGTGCATGGCGTTGCCGGTGTAGTTAACGGCGGGGGTGATTTGGTCGCCGGCTTTCACAGGCACTTCAACGTCGAGCATGGGAACATAGACATAGTTGTCGGTGTTTGAACCGAGGTCGACGGTTACTGTCTCATCTCCGGAGGTGAGCGAAAATGAGTTGAGACGGCGGTCGGTGCGGGTTATCTGCAGAGTCTTGGGAAAGCTTACCTCATAGGCTGTCTCGTCGTCAGGATCGTCGCTACCGTCTTCTACCATACGGCCGTTGAAGAGCAGGTTGGCTCTCATCTGCTTGGCAGGGATGGTGTAGGTGTTATCCTCACTGAAATTCTTGAGAGGAATTTCGAATGTGATATACTGATAGTTGCCGTATTTGTCGATCTGATCGCCGTTGAGGTTGTAACCACACTTCACGTCGATACCGCCGTTGTGGAATCCCTTTTCAGGAGCCGAGCGGATTGTGTAGTCCTGATCGGCGGGAACCTGAAGTGAAGAAAGCTTCTCGCCGTTGGCGCCAAGCACCTCGCCGTTGAGCTGGAAGTCGTTGAGCTCAACTTTGTCACCATATACGCAGAGCATAGCGTCGGCAATTACGCCGCCGTTGTCGGCAATGAGATTGCCGGGAGCGGAGTTGCCGGCGGGATCAATGCAATCCCAGTCGATTTTATATCTTATGCGATACATGCCGGGAGCGAGATTTTCAGGAATTTGGAAGGCGGGCATTGTGCCGCAGGCGGTGCCGAGATTCGATCCCGCGCTCTTGCCGGTAGAGTTTTTACCGTCATAGTAGTTGTAGGAAACGAGTTCGCTGCCTTCGGCGGGAGTTCCGTCGTCGTTGAGTTTTGCCGAGAACTGACCGTCGCCGTTATAGTCAACAAAGCAATATGCGTGCATGTAGTTGCCGTTGTAGGTAATCGACGGGGTTACGCTCTGACCCGGTTTGGCGAAGAATGCCTGAGAAAGCACATCCTGATAGAGCTTGTGGTTGGAGTTCTGAGGAATGTTGATACGCTGGGTGGTAGAGCCGGCACGGAGGTTGATTTTGGTAGAAAAACGGTCGCTGCGGCTCATGGCTGTGCTGCTCTTGTCGCCCGAAATAGGATAGAAATCGTTGGAAATACGGGCTACGGGAGAGTCGTTGACAGTGATGTTGTCGATATAAAACAGGAAGTCTTCGGTGAGATTGTGGGGTGACTCACAGTCGGGCACCAGAACAAGAGAGCGGAGATTAATGCCGTTGTTGGTGCGCACGGCAAAAACGGCATCACACCATTCGCCCGGCTTTACGGTAGTGGAGCTGAGGGTCCAGAACTGTTCGGTGTAGGGATTCTGACTCAGACGCTCCTCTCTCGAACCGAGACCCACGAGCATCACGCGTCCCTCTTTGGGGGTGAGAACCATCACATGGAAGTATTGTGTGGTAGTGCCCAGAGGTATGGTTTCGTTGAGGTCAACACGCACACCGAAGCGGTTGCTGCCGAAGCGTGAGCGCTGGGCACCAAGCACATTTTCGGAGTCGTTGGGTATATCGCCGGTCACTTCGCTTACCTCGCGGTTGGGGTTGGGAGTAACGGCAAAGTTGCCTTTGAGTTGGCCGGTGCGGAAGGGTGACTGCTCCCACACGTCATAAATGCCCACTGATTTATATGATTCGGGGCTTTCAAAGTCGATATTGAGCTGGCCTGCGGCTCCCAACGGCATTACTGACAGTAGGGAAACGGCCAATACTGATTTGCTGATTATATTCATCTTATGAAATGTGCGGGAATTAATAGATTGAAACTGTGTGGAGCAGAGGACACGCCTTTGAATCGGTTATGTGTATGCGCAGACCCTTGATGTCGTAGCCCTTGCCATATGTGGTGGTAGAGCCGTTGAGGGGAATGATGCGTTTGTAGCCGATTGTGGTGGTTTTGTCATACTTGATGGGAGTCCAGTTTTCGCCGTCGGTGGTAGTCTCGATGGTAAAACCTTTCACGCGCTGACCTTTGCGGATATATTCCATCAGGCTCACAAGGTGAACGTTGGTTGTTTCGGGGAACATAAATGTGATATAGGAATCTATCACACCGTCGTCGGTTGCCCAATAGGTATCTTTGTCGCCGTCAATGAGATTGGAGGCTTCATAATTGCGGTTCTGACCGGCTGTGCGGGTAGCTGAAGCGGTTACTGTGGCGGTTTTGGCGAGGTCGTTGCCAAGACGCTGCTCGAGCAGTTTGCCGAAGTCGGCGAGACGCTTCACGTCGGTGGCGGGTATCAGACCGTAGTTGTTTGGGGGAATGTTGAGAATCAGAGTGGCGTTGCGGCCGATAGTCTCCATATAGAATTGCCACAGGCGGTCGAGTGTGTGGATCGATTGCCCGGCATGCCAAAACCAGCCTGCCGAGGTGCCTTTGGCATCAGATTCGCCTGCTTTCCATTCAAATGCGTTTTCGTCGCCGCTTGTGCCGCTACCGTAGCTCCAGCAGGTTTCACCTGCCCATCCGGCTTCGTTACCGATCCAGCGGGCTTCACCACCTACGCCCCACATCACGCAGTTGGGCATTACGGTATGAATTGAGTCGCGCAGGTTGGGAATGTCATAGTAGGTGTCCTGATCGACATTGCGGGTTTCGTTGGCGCCACCATAATAGCCTGAACCGCCGTTGGCACCGTCAAACCACATTTCAAACTGGTCGGTGCCGTATTGGGCAAGCTCGGCACACTGGCGCAGGAACACGTCGCGGGTGTAGCGGTCGGTGCCGTCGCCATAGTAGGCTGAGTTACGGTCCCAGGGCGAAATATAGAAGCCGTATTTCATGTCGAGATCGCGGGCAGCGTTGGCAAATTCCTCGGGAATGTTTACCTTGCCGTTCTCATTGCCGCAATTGGCTATGGAGTGGTCGGTGGTTTCGGTGGGCCAGAGGCAGAAACCGTCGTGATGTTTCACAACGGCGATACCGCCTTTCATGCCGGCGGCTTTGACAGCCTCAAGCCATTGGCGGGGATCGGGTTTGCCTTTGGGGGCATATCGTGTTTCGTCTTCATCACCGTTACCCCATTCCATGTTGGTAAAGGTGTTCATGCCATAGTGGAAGAAGGCATAAAATTCTGTTTCGTTCCATAACACCTGACGCTCGTGAGGCACGGGATGTACCGGCACAGGTTCGTTGTCGGGGTTGGCCGGTATCTCGGTTTTCAGCACGAGAGGACTCTGAGCCGACATGGTAACGGCGGCTGAGGCCAACAGTCCGAAAATGATTGGTTTAATCATGGGTATTAATTATTGAGGTTATAATTTGATTGTCTATGTGATAATATATGTAAAACACCAAGCCATCCTCCGGGGTGGCATAGAGCGTGCCGGGGATAGCTTAATGATTTTTGCGCTACGAAATTACGCAAAAAGTTTAGAAATTGCAAAATGACTCCCGATAATTATTCCAATCGGAGGAAAAAAGATATTTATCAGGGTGCGGCAACCGCGATGCGGCCTGACACGGCGCCCTTTGCGCTCGAGTTGGCATCGCTCATTGTCACACGATAGATGTATATACCTCTGTTGACGCGTCGGCCGCCCATGTCGTGGAGGTTCCAGTTGATGGGTGTTGAGGCGAGATAATCGCTGCGGTCGGTAACGGTCGAGGTCCATACCATGTGGCCGAGCAGATTGTAGACGGCGATGGTGACGGTGACATTGGCGTTAGGACGGTTGTGGCGCACATAGAAGTTGGTCTCGACCGACGCGGGATTGGCATCGGTATAGACGTCAAACATCTTCGGAGCCTGATAGGGATCAACCACAAAATCAAGACTTGTCGAGGTGGAGTTGCCCGAAGTATCCCACACTTTGAAGGTGAGGGTGTGGCGCCCGGCTGAAATATCGGTGAGCGGGTAGGCGAGAGTGCCTCCGGGAGTTGATGAACCGGAAGGTGTGTAGTAGAGCGAGAGGTCGGAGTAGGTGGTCGAGTTGTCGAGTTTCAGGGTCATCTGATGTCCTACACCTGCAGCCGACAGGTTGATGCCCACATTGTCGCTCACCCCGGCTATAAACATCGGAGAGGGATTGACAACATCACCGTTTTTAAACGACGAGTGGTTGAGGTAGGCATATTCAACTACCGGAGATGAGGTGTCGGCTTCGGCGCTTTCATCAAATCCATACACATAGAAGTTGCGGTTGCAGCCTATCGCTTCCCTGCCGTCGGAAGAGGCGGCATAGAGCGATATGGCAGCCGGCCGATAGTTGTCGGCCACTTCGGCGGGCATAGGTATATGGATTGCAAAGCGGCCTCCGGCCACCGAGTCACGGCCGGCATAGAGCAGCGAACCCTGTTCTTCGAAAGTTATCTGCTTGCCTTCGCCATCGAGCGCGGTTTTGCGACCGGTGGTGGTGGTTGAGTATTCGGCATCATAGAGGCGGGCGTTGATGAGGCCGTTGAAGCTGTCGAGCTGACTGCCGTCAGGCGAGGATACATGTCCGGCCACAACTACATTCTGCCTGGCCATGATTTCGGGAAAGTCGGCCTGTGAGGGGTCGTCGTTCTGAGGCACCTTCTCGCCGTTGATGGTCTCGACGGTGAGTTTGAGCGACGGTGCGGCCAGACGCATTGCCGGATCGCCTACGGTCACATATCTGAGTTTGTTGGAATTTGATGAACCGTAGGGAGAAGCGAGACGGTTTTTGGCTTTCATCATTATCTCGCCGAGAGTGGGGAGAAGTCCGTTTTCACCGGGTTGGAATGCTTCGAGACCCAAAGCCGCACTGAGGTAACCGTTATCTTCGATCATAACCTCGCGGGTGGCGGTGAGGGCGGCTATCACGCCACCGCTCTCGCTCATAACCATTATCTCCGAGCCTGAGGGATCGATGCCGTCCCAGCGGGCAAATGAGCAGGTAAAACCGCAAAACACCGGCAGACGCTTGAGATAGAGCGCCGACAGGTCTTTGAAGGTGAGCATGTTGTCGCCTGTGAGGAAGTTGCGGCCTGCATGACCGATGTAGTTCCACCACATCACACCCTCTGAAAGAGAGCGGTGCATACGCTCGCGCGCACCTTCGCAGCTGCCTCCCACAAGGGGAAAGGCGTCGATATAGGCTTTGGTATATGTCATGCGCTTGCCGCCGTCGGTTGACCGGAAATTGGCTTCAAGAGTTTCGCTATGCTCGGTGTGGCGTCCGGCATTTCCGTCATCGGCCACGAGCAGCACACGGTTTTTCCACACGGCGTCATCCTGATAACCGGGTGAAAGATAGTTTTCAAGCTTATTGACATAGGAGGTGAGAGAGGCGAGCGACGAAGCGGGAATACGGCCTATAGCTATGCAATGACGGTCGGAGGAGGGGCGCAGACCTGAATTATCGTCGAGAAATGCCAGAATATCGTCAGAGCAAAAAGAGTCAAATTCCGACAGGCTCTCATCGCTTTGCCATGTGGGAAGATAGGTGTGTCGGAGGGCGCTGAACTCGCGGGTGAGGTTGCGGTTGTCGTAGGTGGCGCGCCCGAGCAGCAGGGCATAGCGAAGCGGGTGGCCTGATTGATTGCCACGGTCATAGATCATTTTGAGCATACGGCGCATAGCCGACACGTCGGCAGCTCCTGATGAAAATTCGTTATATACCTTTTCAACCTCCACAACCATAACGTCGAGCGCTTCGACAGGGTCGTTGCGGTGAAGGGCGGCGATTCGCTCGGCCTGTGCTTTCCATGCCGAGGGGGTGAAAATCACCATATCAGGCTGATGGGAAGGGTCGTGAAGATTCTGATTGGCAATTTCTCCAACGGTTTCGGGCCGGGGAAGAGTGGCATCGGGATTCCATGCCACATATCTGCGGTTAGGACCGTAGGGGGAATGCCATGTGGCGTTATTGCCCGACATTACGGTCGAGATTTCAACCGGGTTGACAGGATCGGTGATATCCCACACGCGGGTAGAGGCGGTGGCGTTGGCCAGCGAAGCCTCGGAGGTGGGGAGTGTAAATTCAATCGCTCCCGATGAAGGCATGCGAAGCTCACGCTGATAGTTGACGATAATATAGTCGAGACGCGCGAGCGATACGGTGCCCGAAGGGGTGAATTTCAGGCCGAGAGTGAGACGGTCGCCAGGATCGGCCACCGAGAAATTATGCAGTCCGCGGGTGCCATAGGCATGAGGTCCGGTGGCATAGATCTGATATTTGCCCTCCACGGGGGTGTTGTTGACGGTATAGTCGATAGTGGCTGCCGAGCTGACGTTTGCCACCGAACGTACCTGCACCCATGCGTTCTCTCCCGCAACCCTGTCGGGCAGTGAAAAGGTGAAGGAGCGCGAAGGGGTATAACGCAGGTCCTCGCCGAGCAAATCATGACCGCTTTCGCCGGCCGACATTTCCTCGGTTTCGTGCAGCAGTGGCTGGGTAAAACTTTTGGCCATGTCAGAGCCGCTGATAGGAAGAGTCTCTTCAACACTGATCGGGGATGCTCCGTCGGGTTGCTCAGTGAGAAAATATCTTCCGGCAACGGCAAAGGGGTTGCGTGTGTGGAGCATACGGGACTGAGAGCCTGTTGACCAGTTCACAGGCCCGGAGCCATAAAACACCAGACCGCGCGATGTGGAGACCGATCCAACCTGAGGCAGATCGTCACGATAGTTGGCAAGTGAAAGATGGTCAGTGATTCGGGGCGCTCCGTAGCCGTAGACCACCACTTTCGAGGGGTCGCTGAAACCCATCGCTCTGAGAGTCTCGGAGGGAATGAGCTGCAGGCCGCTTTCAGCCACGTCGACAGCTACCCATTTGCCTGTGGCAAGCACTGACTGATCGGTATAGGTGTCGGTGTTAAAGGCCGACACTGGCTTGACCGAGGCTAAAATCATTACCCCGGCTATAAGCAATATCTTGTGGAGAGTATGTGTAAATGCGTAGTTCATCACACAATAGAACGTAAACCCGTGGGGTGATATTGCGCGACGGAGCAATAATTTTGAGGTGCCGGCCGAGGTATGGTCAGAGGCAATTATTTAAGCGACCATTCGTAGCCGTTTTTGGTGTCTTTGATGTCGAAACCGATAGCCGAGAGGCGGTCGCGTATCATGTCGCTTGTGGCCCAGTCTTTTTCAGCTTTAGCCTTGCTGCGAAGGTCGAGCAGCAGATCGACAGCCTTGCGGAAAGGAGCTGTGTCATCTTTTCCGGCGGCTCCCGACGAGGCGGGTTCGAGGCCGAGAATGGCTATCATATAGGTGTCGAAAAGATTTTGGAGCGCTGTAACAGTGGGCTCGTCGGCGGGTTCGCGACCGTCGTTAATGTTGTTTACAATCGAGCAGGCTTCAAACAGGTTGGCGATCACAATGGGGGTGTTGAGATCATCGTCAAGAGCTTCCTTACATTTCTCTGCGATTGTGTTGACTTTGGCGAGGAGTTCGGGTGTGGCGGTCTCTGAGGGTTTGAGGTTTTGCAGACGCTGATAGCCTTCGAGCATTCTCGCGAGAGCTTTCTGTGCGCCCTGAAGCGCTTCGTCGCTGAAGTCGAGAGTGCCGCGATAGTGAGCCTGAAGAATGAAGAATCTGATTTCCATCGGGCTATAGGGACGGGAGAGCAGCGGATGAGAGCCTTCAAACATCTGGTCGAGAGTAATGAAGTTGCCGAGCGACTTGCCCATTTTCTGGCCGTTGATGGTAATCATGTTGTTGTGCATCCAGTAGTTGACCGAGTCATGGCCGTTGTGAGCCACCGACTGGGCTATCTCACACTCATGGTGGGGGAATTTGAGGTCCATGCCTCCGCCGTGAATGTCAAAGGGGGTGCCGAGATATTTCTCACCCATTGTGCTGCACTCGAGGTGCCAGCCGGGAAATCCCTCACTCCAGGGTGAGGGCCAGTGCATGATATGTTCGGGCGCGGCTTTTTTCCAGAGGGCGAAGTCGGCGGGATTGTGTTTTTCTTCCTGTCCGTCAAGGGCGCGTGTTGTGGCTAAAAGCTCGTCGATGTTTCGCCCCGACAGCTTGCCGTATTTGTGATCGGCGTTATATTTGGGCACATCGAAATAAACCGATCCGTTGCTCTCATAGGCATACCCGCTTTCGAGAATCTTCTTGATATATTCGATCTGCTCTATGATATGACCCGAGGCATGAGGCTCGATGGAGGGGGGGAGCACATTGAGCTGCTCCATATTTTTATGATAGCGGTTCAGATAATACTGCACCACCTCCATCGGCTCAAGCTGCTCGAGGCGCGCTTTTTTAGCAATCTTATCCTCACCCTCATCGGCGTCATGCTCAAGGTGGCCCACATCGGTGATGTTTCTCACATATCTCACTTTGTAGCCGAGAAATGTGAGATAGCGCAACAACACGTCAAAGGTTATTGCAGGGCGTGTGTGGCCGAGATGAGCATCTCCATAGACCGTAGGGCCGCAGACATACAAGCCGACTTTGCCGGGATGAATGGGTTTGAAAAGCTCTTTACGACGGGTGAGAGAGTTGTAAATAAATAGCTGATTGGAGTCCATGGTCAGGGAGTTGGTTAAGAGAATGGGGATAGGATATTATTGCTTCAGAGAAGTTTTATCAGGCGTTGCCACCGTTGATAAAGGGGTTGGGGATAGAGCCGTTGCCCTTGTCGTTGTTGTTCTGAACAGGAGTCTTGGGAGTGATTTCGCCGAAGGTGTTTTCATATTTTGAAATGTTGTCGCGGAGGGCGAAAAGAAGACTCTTGGCGTTTTCGGGAGTCATGATTACGCGGCTTTGCACTCTGGCCTGCTGCATGTTGGGGGCCACGGTGATGAAGTCGATAAACATTTCGTTGGGTGAGTGGCTGATTACGGCAAGGTTGGCGTAGATGCCTGAAGCTACTTCGGGAGTGAGTTCTATTTTCCGTTCGTTTTTCATGGGGTCCGTAGGTTTGGTAGTTTAATGTAAATTTTATTCGT
>JAIDXU010000194.1 GCA_029058455.1 Paramuribaculum sp. | reverse complement strand
ATGCTATATATAATAGCCTCAATGCCTTTGAATGCATCGTCGTCGATATCGATATCCTTTATCATCTTGCCCACACCGGGAATCATCGAAGCGAGTTCCTTGATGTTACCCATCTTCTTGATCTGCTTGATCTGAGAGAGGAAGTCGTCGAAATTAAACTGATTCTTGGCAATCTTGTCTCTCAGCTTGCGGGCCTCGTTTTCGTCGTATGCCTGCTGAGCGCGCTCCACGAGTGAAACGATGTCACCCATGCCGAGAATACGGTCGGCCATACCTGCGGGGCGGAAAGTATCGATGGCGTCGAGTTTCTCACCGGTACCAACAAACTTGATAGGCTTGCTCACCACGGTGCGGATAGAAATGGCAGCACCGCCGCGGGTGTCACCGTCGAGTTTGGTCAGCACCACGCCGTCAAAATCAAGACGGTCGTTAAACTCCTTGGCGGTATTGACGGCATCCTGACCGGTCATCGAATCGACTACGAAGAGAGTCTCCTGAGGCTTGACAGCTTTTTTGATCGCAGCGATTTCCTCCATCATCTGCTCATCGATGGCGAGACGGCCGGCGGTATCGATAATCACGAGGTCAAGATGATTTTTGCGGGCATATTCGATACCGTTTTTGGCGATCTCCACAGGATTGGCATCAGTGCCCTCACTATAGACCGGCACGTTTATCTGCTCGGCCAGCACCTTGAGCTGATCGATAGCGGCGGGACGGTAAACGTCACAGGCCACCAGAAGAGGACGCTTGCCCTTTTCCGAGCGGAGTTTCTTGGCCAGCTTGCCTGAGAAAGTGGTTTTACCCGAACCCTGAAGACCCGACATGAGAATCACAGCCGGATTGCCGCTCACATTGAGCGGAGCCGCGTCTCCACCCATCAAAGTTGCCAGCTCGTCGTGAACAATCTTCACCATCAGCTCGCCGGGCTTGACCGAAGTCAGCACATTCTGACCCAAAGCCTTGGCCTTGACGGTCTTGATAAACGGCTTGACAACGTTATAGTTAACGTCGGCGGCTATAAGTGCGCGCTGCACCTCCTTAAGGGTCTCGGCAACATTGATTTCGGTAATCTTGCCCTGGCCTTTGAGTATTTTAAAACTTTTTTCAAGTTTCTCGCTAAGATTCTCAAACATATACTTTCAGTAATGGGGTGGGGATGGGTAAATTAATAGGGAAGAGAGTTAGTCAAGCAGATTGGTCGAGCTATCGGGAAAAATCACTTTAGGCTTAAATTCCGCAGCCTCTTCGGGTGTCATGCGGGCATAGCTCATGATTATCACAATATCTCCGGGGTGAACCTTGCGGGCGGCTGCTCCGTTGAGACATATCATGCCGCTTCGTGCAGGTCCTGCTATGGCATAGGTATCAAAACGTTCTCCGTTGTTATTATCAACGATATACACCCTTTCGCCGGCCATTATCCCGGCTGCTTCCATAAGATGGCTGTCGATAGTGATCGAACCGATATAGTCAAGATTGGCTTCGGTTACCTTCACACGGTGAATTTTCGACTTAAGTATTTCAATCTCCACAGTTGTAGCAGTTCTTGGGGGTTAATTCTTCTTATAGGTAATATTGTCGATAAGTCTCACATCACCGCAATAAACGGTAATGCAGCCCACGGCATAATCGGTGTCATTCCACGATGAAATCGGCTGCATGGTCAGGCCGTCGACAATAGTAAAATATTCCACCTTCATAAAGGGGAGGCTGTTGAGCTGCTCCACAACGTCACGCTGGGTCTCCTTTACGGTAGGAAGCGGTGATGCAGCACTCTGCGACAATACTTTATAGATGGCCGGAGCCACGGCTCTCTGTTCGGGAGTGAGACGCACGTTGCGGCTCGAAAGGGCGAGACCGTCATCGGCGCGGCATATAGGGCAGCTGACTATCTCGAGGTCCTCAAAACCTCCTTCAAGTTCCACCATGCGTCTTATCACGGCAATCTGCTGAAAATCTTTCTCACCGAAATAAGCTCTCACGGGGCGTGCAAGATAGAACAGCTTGCTGACAATCTGGGCTACACCGTTGAAATGTCCGGGACGCATGGGTCCTTCCATAACCTCAGCCACAGGCCCGAGGTCAAACTGACGGGTGTCAGGCTCCGGATACATCTCCTCGACCGCGGGGATAAAAGCCGCGTCAACACCCGCCTGTTCAAGCAGCAGGCAATCAGCCTCCTCGGTGCGCGGATAGGTAGCGAGGTCATTGGCATTATTAAACTGAGTGGGATTGACAAACACACTCACGACCACAATGTCGTTTTCACGTCGTGCACGTTCAACCAATGACAGGTGACCTTTGTGGAGGGCACCCATTGTAGGCACGAGACCCACGCTCTTGTGTTCCGCGCGGGCTTTGTCGGCAAGCTCCTTAAGCCGGCTTGCAGTGCGTATGATTTCCAAAACGAAAATGCTAAATAGTCTAACTAATTAAATCCGATAGTCCGCGCGCCCCTATACCGCCGGGGGCTAAAAGGCGCACTTATATCATTTTCAGCTGCAAAATTAAGAATTATTGACGGCATGACAAAATCATGCACCTACAATCCACACCCAATCGAAATCATATCCGCCCGGATATAGTAGCCTTATGGTTTGATTTGAATAGTAAGTCAAGAAATATAGGCTAATATGCTTCCTCCAATAAAACTGTCATAATAGTGCCGCTATATTTCGGATTGAAGAAAGACGCTTCATAAAAGACGCGTCTGACTTTGCCATCTGCATATTATAATCACTTTGCAAGTTCAGCAATAAATCTGCAGGTATATTCAATGCCGCTTCTATAAGTAAAGCTATTTCAGTATTAACACCTCTCTTACCCCTGATCACCTCATTAAGAAGTGACGGCTTAATGCCTATGCTTTCAGCAAGTTTAACCTGGGTAAGATGTCTTGCTTCGAGTTCATCCCTGATAAGTTCTCCGGGATGTGTAGGCTCAAACGGAGTAAGATTGTTAGCTATCATGTCAGGGGCAACGCCTTGTAATGTAATCATATCAATCGTAATGGTTTGAGAGTTCAACAATATTACAGATAGTCAGGATCGGCTCTTCGGCAGTTTCTCTGATAGTAAACTCTATTCGATATTGATCATTAACTCTGATAGAGAACCGGCCGGTCTTATCACCCTTTAATGCCTCAAATTTCAAAGAGTTGACACGAAATAAGTCCTCTTTGCGAGAAGCCCATTTCAGATAATCTATTCCACGCTTATATCGTTTTATAATATCAATTCTGTAACGATATTTTTTATCGCTACATACCCCTTTAGTATAGAGGTCTCTGAGATATTCTTTTGCGAACTCAACTATCATATAATTTTATTACGATACAAAGATATAAAAAGTTCCCGATATTCACAAATTTGTGAATACAATCTCAATTTTTAAGATTTTAAAGAGTGAATATTTGGCCGTCATGTAGTAATTTTGCATAAAATAATTCTAATCACCTGACCCGTCACAACGATGAACGAGGAATTTCAAAGCCCGTTGCTTGAAAGAGCCGTCACCGAGCTCTCACGTCTGCCCGGTGTGGGACGGCGCACGGCTCTACGTCTTGCGCTCCATCTTCTCAGGCGCGAACCTCAGGAGGCCGAAGCCCTCTCTACCGCTATTCTCGAGCTGAGACGCGACATAAAATATTGCGGAGTGTGTCACAACATCTCCGACACCGACACATGTGCCATCTGCTCCGATCCGCGCCGCGATGCCGCGACAGTATGTGTGGTTGAAACCGTCAAGGATGTGATGAGCATTGAGCGCACGGCAGCTTTCAAGGGCCTCTATCATGTGCTCGGCGGATTGATTTCACCTGTCGACGCCATTACTCCCGACATGCTCACGATCGATTCACTGATAGAGCGTGTCTCCACCCGCCCGATTTCCGAGGTGATTCTGGCTCTCAGCTCC
>JAIDXU010000193.1 GCA_029058455.1 Paramuribaculum sp. | reverse complement strand
GTCAGGCACTTCCCCAATCCTATGAGGAATTGATGGGCCGGGAATTTTCAGCTGATCTCAATACTCCGTCCAATCTGCGAACAGAGGTTGAATTCGATCCCGTGAGCGGTTGCTATATCATCCGCACCCGCATAGGAGATACCGAGGTTTCCACTCCGTTTACCCTTACTCCTGATCAATATAACCGCTGGCAGATCAACAAATCGATGAGACAGTATTATGCCATGCGCAACAACGAGCATCTTGTGCCCGAATCACAGAAGCCGTTTAATATTCTTGACATGAACTTTGCTCTCGGACCGCTTGAAAAAATCTTCGGTCCAGGCGGTGTTTCCCTTAAAACACAGGGTTCAATTCAGGTTACTATGGGCATAAAGAGCAACTTCACCGACAATCCCGCTCTTTCGCTCACTTCGCGCCGACACACATTTTTTGACTTCGACCAGAAAATCCAGGCCACTATTCAGGCATCGGTAGGCGACAGGCTCAACTTCAACATGAGCTATAACACGAGTGCAACCTTTGACTTCGATTCCAAGAATATCAAACTCAAATATGAGGGTAAGGAGGATGATATTGTCAAAGACATCGAGGCCGGTAATGTGAGCATGACAACCGGTTCGTCGCTTATCAGAGGAAGCGCCGCTCTTTTCGGTCTTAAAACCACACTTCAGTTCGGTAAACTTACCGCCACGGCGCTTGTATCGCAACAGAACTCCGATTCAAGGTCGATCAACACCAAACGCGGTGTGCAGACCACAGATTTCAGAATAGAAGCCGTTGACTATGACGAAAACCGTCACTTCTTCCTCGCGCAGTTTTTCCGCGATAATTATGACAAATTCGCATCTAAACTCCCCTATGTAAGTTCGGGTGTAAAGATCACCCGCATTGAGGTATGGGTCACCAATAAGCAAAGTTCATATAATCAGAGCCGCAACATTGTCGGATTTATGGATCTTGCCGAAAACACCCATCTTGCTTCCGACTACTGGACTCCCAATCTCTCCGAGTCAAACCCCGCCAACAACTCCAACAACCTGCTTCAGATAATCAAGACCGATTATCCTCTTGCCCGTAATATCAACACCGTTACTCAGGCTCTTGAACCTCTTGAAGCCTATGGCATTATGGGTGGCATTGATTATGAAAAGGTTGAGAGCGCACGACTTCTCTCCACTTCCGAATATAAACTCAATTCAACTCTCGGTTATATTTCTCTACGCTCTCAACTCAGAGCCGACGAAGTATTGGCGGTTGCCTATGAATATACCTATAACGGTAAAGTATATCAAGTCGGTGAGTTTTCGGCCGACGTCTCGACTACCGACCAGTCGCTATATGTCAAGATGCTCAAAAGCACCAATCAGCAGCCCCGTCTGCCGATGTGGCGACTTATGATGAAAAACGTCTACCAGATTCCGGGAGCTACCAATGTGCAGCGCACAAATTTCAAGCTCAATATCAAATATCTCTCCGATACCACCGGCACCGAAATCAACTATCTCCCTGTGCCCGGTATTTCCAATCAGTCGCTTTTGCAGGTTATGAACCTCGACCGCCTCGATTCGAATCAGGAGAGCAACAGTGACGGATTTTTTGACTTTATCGAGGGATATACCATCGACACCTCGACCGGCAGAGTATTCTTCCCGGTGGCCGAACCTTTCGGCTCATGGCTTGAAACAAAAATCGGCAATCCCGCTCTCGCGGCCGACTACCTCTATACCCAGCTCTATGACTCCACTCAGATTGTTGCCGAACAATATGCCGACCGCAACAAATTTGTGCTTGAAGGAGAGTATCAGGGCACTAATGGCGCGCAGATCGACCTCAAGGCTTTTAACGTGCCTCGAGGATCGGTTATCGTTACCGCCGGTGGCGTTACCCTTACTGAGAATGCCGACTATACGGTCGATTATGTTTCAGGTATAGTTACCATCACCAATCAGAGCATTCTCGATTCGGGTCAGAATGTGTCGGTCACTCTCGAAGATCAGGGCATGTTCAGCACCCAGCGCAAAAGTCTGCTCGGTCTTGACCTTAACTATCAGTTCTCAAAGAATTTCAATGTAGGTGCTACACTGTTGCATTATGGCGAAAAATCTCTTACCGAAAAAGTAAGCATTGGCCAGGAAGTCGTCAACAACACTATGGGCGGCCTCAATTTCTCATATACGGGAGAAAGCATGTGGCTCACCAATCTGCTCAATAAGATACCTACGGTCAACGCTACCGCTCCGTCACGCCTCACCCTCCGCGGTGAAGTTGCCGCGCTCATACCCGCAGCTCAGAAAACCGGCACCAATAAAGGCAGCTCTTATATCGACGACTTCGAGACCGCGCAGACCGGCATTGACCTGCGCTCACCCTACGCATGGTTCCTCTCCTCAACCCCCTACGACAACTCCTCTACTGCACTTTTCCCCGAGGCTGCTCTGAGCAACAATGTGGAATATGGCAAAAACCGTGCGCTTCTCAACTGGTATTATATCGACCCGCTTTTCACTCAACGCAATTCTTCTCTCGCGCCGGGCTACATAAAGAGTGACCTCAAACAGCTCTCCAATCCGTATGTGCGCGAAGTAACCTCAAAAGAAATTTTCCCGAAACGTGAAATTGTATATGGTGAAAGCAATACCATTCAGACCCTCAATCTCTCGTTCTATCCTGATGAACGCGGCCCCTATAATCTCGATGCCGACGGAGTAAACGAAAACGGCCTGCTCACTAATCCCGAAAAACGCTGGGGCGGCATAATGCGCAAAATCGACAATTCCGATTTCAGAAGCCAGAACATCGAATATGTGCAGTTCTGGATGATGAACCCGTTTCTCGACAGCGAGAATCCCAACTATGAAGGCGGTGACCTTTACTTTAACTTCGGAGATATTTCGGAGGATATTCTGAAAGACGGCATGAAGTCTTATGAAAACGGTGTGCCATTCGACGGCAACGATCAGTTTATGCGCACATCGGTTTGGGGTCGTGCTTCCTCTCAGAACTCGCTTACGTATGCCTTCGACAATAACAATTCGGCCCGATTGGTTCAGGATACAGGTCTTGACGGTCTTCTCAATGAAGATGAATATGGATTCTCCTCCTATGCCGAATATCTCGAGAAGCTTCGCATGAGACTTTCACCCTCAACAGTCGAGAGAATGATGGGCGATGAATTTTCGCCTTTCAATGACCCCGCCGGCGATAACTACCACTTCTATCGCGGCTATGATTACGACGAGCAGCGTCTCTCGATTCTTGAGCGCTATAAGAGATATAACGGTGTTGAAGCCAACTCCCTTTCACCCGAGTCGGCTCCCGACCGCCTCTATCAGCCCTCCCGCTCACTGCCCGATGTTGAGGATATCAACCAGGACAACACCCTCAATGAATATGAGCGTTATTTCCAGTATCGCGTAAGTATCCGCCCCGAAGACCTTGAGGTGGGTCGTAACTTCATAACCGACAAACAGACCTCACTTGTCTACACCCGCGACGGAAATTCTCAGGAAGTGGAATGGTATCAGTTTAAAATACCTCTTTCCGACTATCAGAAAGTTGTAGGTTCGATTAACGACTTCTCTACCATAAGATTTGCCCGAATCTTCATGACAGGCTTTAAAAAAGCCACTCACCTGCGTTTCGCCACTCTCGAGCTGGTGAAAGGAGAATGGCGCACCTATGATTTCAATCTTAACAACCGAGGCGATGCTCCCGCCGAAGGTCAGATTGACATATCGGTAGTGAACGTTGAGGAAAACTCGGGTCAGGAGCCTGTTAACTATATTCTTCCTCCGGGCGTCAATCGAATTTCCGACCCCTCTCAGGCTCAGATTATTCTTGAAAACGAGCAGTCAATGCAGCTCAAACTGCTTGACATCAAACCCGGTGACGCGCGTGGTGTGTTCCGCAACACTATGGTGCCCGACCTCCGCAACTACAAACGTCTGCAGATGTGGGTTCATGCCGAGGCTCTCATCGACAATATCACCAATCTCAAATCGGGTGAAATGTCAATATTCCTCCGTCTCGGCTCTGATGTGAAAAACAATTACTATGAATATGAGGTGCCTCTTCAGCTCACTCCTCCCGACCAATATCCCGATTCACCTACAAACCGAGAAATAGTTTGGCCGCTCAGCAACTTCTTTGACGTCATTCTCCAGAATCTTGTCGACCTCAAGACTCAACGCAATCATGCCAAACGTAATGAAGAACCGGGAGTAGGCTATAACACCCTCTATACCGGTCGCGACCCCAATCATGAGGCAAACCGCATGGGTGTGATGGGTAATCCCTCTCTCAACGACATCCGTGTAATGCTTATCGGTGTGAGAAATAACTCTTCTACCGTTAAAGACGGTGTAGTCTGGGTCAACGAACTAAAGGTTACTGAGTTTAACAACGAGGGTGGCTGGGCTGCCAAAGGAACCGCCAACCTTAATCTCAGCGACATTGTTACCGTCAATGTGGGCGCGAACTATGAGTCATCGGGATTCGGCGGGGTAGATCAGAGTCTCAACGAAAGAAATCTCGACGATACACGTCAATATAACTTTGCTGTTCAGGCTGACCTCGGCCGCTTCCTGCCCGAAGGAGCCAAGCTCAGGGCACCGATATTCTATTCCGTGACCAATGAGAAAGTTTCACCGAAATACAATCCTCTTGATCAGGATGTGAAACTCAGTGATGCCCTCGACGCCGTAGATACAAAACAGGAGCGTGATTCTATCGAATCGTTTGCCGTCGAGCACACCAAGGTGCAGAATTTCTCTATCTCCGGTCTCAACTTCGACGTGCGATCAAAGAATCCCATGCCGTGGGATCCGGCCAACTTCACAGCCGGCTTCTCATTCAACAAGCAGTCAAAAAACAACCCCACTACCGAATACGAAAACACCAACGATTATCGCGGCTCGCTGCAATATAGTTACTCCCCTTATGTAAAGGGTCTTAAACCTTTCAGTTTCATAACTTCTACCAAGAAGGGTCTGAAATTCATTAAGGAATGGGAATTGAACTGGCTTCCCAACAACTTTAACTTCTCGACATCGATGTCGCGTTTCTACTACGAGCAGCAAACCCGCTCGGAGCGCGATGTCATGTTCCAGCTCCCCGTATCGGTAAGTAAAAACTTCTTGTGGGATCGTCAGCTCTCACTCACATGGAATCTTACCAAGTCGATCAACCTCTCGTTTTCAAGCAACACATCCGCACGAATCGAAGAGCCTGTCGGCGCTGTAAACCGCAAACTCTTCCCCGACAGATATTCTGAGTGGCGCGACACCGTGATGAGCAGCATTTTGCGTCTCGGTACTCCCTGGGCTTACAACCAGAATACCACCGCCACCTACACCGCCCCCTTCTCCAAGATACCCTATCTTGATTGCCTCAACGCCACCCTCTCTTATAACTCCACCTATAGTTGGGATCGAGGTGCCACTGTCGAGGGAATAAAGATGGGCAATACCATCGCTAACCAGACTGCCTATTCGATTGATTCACGATTGAACTTCGAGACTCTTTATAACAAATCTACCTATCTCAAGGAAATCAACCAGAGATTCAATTCCACGAAGCGCGGAACTACAACCCGCGAGAAGAAAGCCCGCAAGTTTGAGCGCACTTATACTCTCAAACCTGACACATCGCTCGTGATCAAACACAATCTTCGCACACGCAAGATTAAGGTTACCGCTACAGATGCCACTACCGGCGATCCTGTTACCGTCAAGACACGCACACTCGACAATAATTCGATCGAGGTAATAGAGAGAGGCGATCGAAATCTTAAATTTGTGATAACTGAAAATCTCAAACAGGACAAAAATCTTTGGACAGAGATATCACAGTATGCCCTTAGACTCGTTATGTCGCCCCGCAGTGCTTCGGCCCGACTCCGCTCCACCAAATCACTCTCGCTCCCGCTCTTCCGTCCCAATGCAGGTGATATTTTCGGTCAGTCAGACACATGGGGTCCGATGGCTCCCGGCCTCGACTTCGCTTTCGGATTTTTCGGCGAAGGATATGTCGAGAAAGCCAAAAGCCGCAACTGGCTTATGACTGACGACGGTCAGACCTCTCCGGCCAACTATTCCAAGGCCAATGAGATGAATTTCGAACTGACGCTTGAGCCGATTAAAGGTCTTAAAGTAACCCTTACAACCAACCGCACTGACAACCGCACCCGTCAGATGCAGTTTATGTATGCCGGTACCCCCACATCGCTTAGCGGTAATTTCACAATGACCCACATCGCGTTGCTCACAGCATTTAAATCGGGAAGTGCCAAGAACGGTTACGACAGCCCGACTTTCAATAAGTTTATCGAGAACATTCAGGTGATTGCCGCCCGATATGAGGGTCTGTATACCAACCTCAGCTATCCGGCCACAGGTTTCCTTGAAGGAAATGTTAACGCCGGTAAGCCTTATAACCCCGAGGTCGGCACGGTAAGCATGACCGGATCCGATGTACTGATTCCCGCTTTTCTCGCTGCATATTCAGGCCGCGACCCCGGTAAGCAGACTCTCTCTCCATTCCCCTCGCTTGCTGCCGCACTTCCAAACTGGAGAGTTTCCTATGACGGACTCTCACAGATCTCATTCCTTAAGGATAAATTCAAGAGCGTCACACTCAACCACTCCTATCAATGCACTTATTCGGTAGGAGCATACTCCTCATACCTCAACTGGGTAAGTGCCGACGGTAGCCAGACCACCGGTTTCACAATCAATGAACTGACCGGAAACCCTGTACCCTCGTCACCCTACAATATCGCCTCCGTTGCCATTACCGAGCGTTTCGCTCCCCTGATCGGTGCCGCAATCACTCTCAAAAACAACATGAGCATCAACGCCGAGTGGAGAGACCAGCGTACTCTCACCCTCAACTCGTCGGCCGGACAGATCGTTGAAGCCACCACACGCGGCATAACCCTCGGGCTCGGATATAAGATTGTGGGATTTAACTCAGTGCTCAAAATCAAAGGCAAGCAGAATGGAGTAAGCAATGATCTCACCATCAACGGCGACTTCTCATTCCAGAACAATCAGGCGCTTATACGTCGTATCGAAACGGCCTATACTCAGGCCACATCAGGCTCACGCACTGTTAATCTCAACCTCACGGCCAACTATCAGCTGTCGAGAAAACTTCAGGTGGGAGCATTCTTCGAACATCAGATTAATACCCCGATTGTAAGTTCAACGGCCTTCCCCACCTCCTCAACGGCGTTTGGCTTCAGCTTCAACCTCTCACTCGCAAGATAACCACAATTGTCAAGAAATTAACCTATGGCCTCATATCTGCAAATCGAAAAGCTTTCGAAAAGCTATGGCGAAAGATTGTTGTTTCACTCCGTGACCTTCGGCGTTGAAGAGGGTCAGAAAATCGGTATCGTGGCACGCAACGGTTCGGGAAAATCCACTCTTCTCAATGTGATTGCCGGCCATGAAAGTCCTGACAGCGGATCGGTTGTGTTTCGCGCCGATCTACGGGTTGGTTATCTTGACCAGACACCTCATTTCGAACCCGGAGCCACCGTGCTTCAGGCATGCATCGGATCTTCTGCGGCATCAGCAACCGCGTCGATAATCGAAGCATACGAAAAAGCACTTCTGTCGGGCGACGCCGATGCAATAGCGGCGGCTTCCGAATCTATGGATAGTGCGGGTGCATGGGATTATGAGGACCGTTTGCGCCAGTTGCTCACCCAACTCAACATCACTAATCCCGAAGCCAAGGTCGAAACTCTTTCGGGCGGTCAGCTCAAAAGAGTTGCTCTTGCAAGAGTGATACTTGAGAATCCCGACCTCCTGCTGCTTGATGAGCCTACCAACCACCTTGACATCGATGTGATTGAATGGCTTGAAAATTATCTTGCCCATTCAAGAGTAACACTATTGCTCGTGACTCACGACCGATATTTTCTTGACCGTGTCTGCAACTCGATTCTTGAAATCGACCGTCAGCAGGTATATAGCTATAAGGGCAACTACGACTACTATCTGCGTCGCCGTGCCGAGCGTATCGAGGCTCTGGAAGCGGAGCTTGACCGTGTGCGCAACACATTACGCAAGGAAACCGAGTGGATGCGACGCCAACCACAGGCACGTGCCGGAAAAGCAAAATATCGTATCGATGCTTTTCCCGCGCTGACGCGCCGTTCCACAATTGACCTGACCGAACGAAATACCGACCTTTCGTGCATGAATTCCGGCTATATAGGTTCAAAAATCTTTGAGGCC
>JAIDXU010000192.1 GCA_029058455.1 Paramuribaculum sp. | reverse complement strand
TTGAGATAGGTGGCGGGATTGGAGCGTGAAGAGCGGCCTATGGAGTTCTGATCAATAAACTCAACTCCTCTGATCATTGATAGCGAGCCTGAAAGCTTGGTGAAAGCACCGGGCGCATCGCCTGCTTCTCCGAGATGGCGCACAAGAGCGCGATAGAGAATGTCGCGCACGAGAGTCGATTTGCCCGAACCGCTCACTCCGGTAACAACGGTCATAACGCCGAGCGGGAATTTCACTGTGAGGTCTTTGAGGTTGTGCTGACGCGCACCCTCGACCTGAATATAGTCGCGCCATTTGCGACGTGATTTAGGCACAGGTATCGAAAGCGAACCGTCAAGATAGTGAAGGGTGAGCGAACTGTTGGCGGGAGCTTCGACGTCGGCCGACGGCACAACAGGTCCCGTATAGACTATTTCTCCTCCCAATCGACCCGCAAGAGGACCCACATCAACAATTTCATCGGCGGCACGCATTATATCCTCGTCATGTTCCACCACCACGACAGTGTTGCCGATTGACTGCAACCGGCGCAATACTTTAATAAGGCGGTCGGTGTCGCGCGAGTGCAGCCCTATGCTCGGCTCGTCGAGAATGTAGAGCGAGCCAACCAGCGAGCTGCCGAGCGAGGTGGCGAGATTTATGCGCTGGCTTTCGCCGCCTGAGAGGGTAGAGGAAAGACGGTTAAGTGTGAGATAGCCCAATCCCACCTCCATGAGAAAGGTGAGTCGCGATTTTATTTCGTCGAGTAGTCGTTTGGCAATCTTGAGGTCATTGCCTGAAAGACTGAGATTGTTGAAGAAATCAATCAGTTTGCTTACAGGCATATTGACAATGCGGTCGATGGTCATGCCTCCAACCTCTACATAGAGCGCGTCGGGAGCGAGACGTGAGCCGTGACAGTCGGGGCAGATGGTTTTGCCGCGATAGCGTGACAGCATTACGCGATATTGAATCTTGTATTGATTTTCCTCGACCATTCTGAAAAATCCGTCGATACCGTCCCAGCTCCCTTTACCATGCCATAGAATATCTTTTTCAGCGGGAGTGAGAGAGGCATACGGGCGGTGGATGGGGAATCCGATTCGGTCGGCCATAAGTATGAGACGCTGTTTCCATTCGCTCATCTTTTCGCCTCGCCAGCACACCACGGCGTCGTCATAGATAGATTTCGTCGGGTCGGGCACCACGAGTTGTTCATCGATACCCACAGTGCGGCCGAGACCTTCGCAGCGTGGACACGCTCCGTAGGGGTTATTGAAATTAAACATCTGGTCGCTCGGCTCGCGGAACGTCATGCCGTCGGCCTCAAACCTGTTGGAGAAGATGTGGCTTACGGTGGCACCGTCACCGGTCCACACAATCAGAACACACTCTCCGTGTCCCTCAAAAAAGGCTGTCTCGGCTGAGTCGGCCATGCGGCTCAGTTCGTCACCCTCTGTCGCTACGGCCAGACGGTCAATGAGCAGCAACAGCTGTGACGGGTCGGGAAGCGGTTGCCCCGCTTCGGCCTTGTCAAGAAGGTCGGTTATGGATATGAAATGGTTTGATGAGTCAACCAGTCGCGAATAGCCCCCCTTTAGCAGCACATTGAGCTGAGAGGCAAATTCTCTTCCCTCAGGAAGGTATAAGGGTGAGGCGATAGCCACTCGTGTGCCCTCGCCATATTCAATTGCCCGAGCGGTAACGTCGGCCACACTGTGTTTCTTTACCTCGGTCGAGGAAATAGGGCTGATGGTACGCCCCACGCGCCCGAACAGCAACCGCAGATAATCGTAGATCTCGGTGGCGGTGCCTACGGTTGAGCGCGGATTGCGGGTGTTGACTTTCTGTTCAATTGCAATGGCCGGAGGGAGACCCTTGATCATGTCACATTCTGGCTTGGCCATTTTGCCCATGAACTGGCGCGCATAGGCGCTAAGACTCTCCACATAGCGGCGGCGTCCTTCGGCATAAAGTGTGTCGAATGCCAACGACGATTTGCCCGAGCCGCTCACTCCGGTAATAACAACAAACCGGTTGCGGTCGAGGGTGAGGTTTACGTTTTTGAGATTGTTGACCCTTACATTTACAGCTCTTATGGCTTCGGGGGCTATATGTATTTTAGATAGTTTTTTCGTCATAACTTACAAAGTTACTCATTTTTCCCCTTACCCGCAAATTCCCTGCTTTGAATTTACCTGAATTTACCTATTTTTACAACTATTTGATGTTGTTTATTTTTGAACAAACCTGCTGCACATGGTCGAGACCATACAACAGGGAATGGCTGTCAATCCCCATCCACAAAAACAGTTTGTGTAGCGTCTGGTAGGCGTTCATTATGTCTAATATTTTGCTGTCATAAATATTTTCACTACTTTTGTAACGTTGATTCCCGGTAGCCCCTGATTTTTCAAGCTATCGGGTTTAGTTTTTTGTAGCTGCAAAGATAACGACATAAT
>JAIDXU010000191.1 GCA_029058455.1 Paramuribaculum sp. | reverse complement strand
ATCAGCAGCTCACGGTATTCCCTTCAGGCACCACCACCGGCCGAATCACCGCCAACGCCGGCCGCACACGCAGTATAGGAGCCGAGGCGGGAATAAAATATTATCCCTCGCAAAAATGGAAATTCGCCCTGAGCTACGGATTTACCAACGCCAGTTTCCGAAAGTTCTTCAACGGCAAGGCTGACTATCGCGGCAAGAGAGTGCCCTATGCACCGGCCAACACGCTCTTTGTCTCGGCCACACGCTCCGACTACATCGCGGCGCTCAGAGGTCATTTGTCGGTAAGTGCGTTCTGCAACGGCATAGGCAGTATCTATTGGGATGAAGCCAATATCCACAAGCAGCCTTTCTATATGCTTGTAGGATTATCGGTGCAGTATATCCGCGGAAAGTCAGGCTGGGAACTGCGAGGCGAAAACATCACCGACACCAAATATGATCTGTTTTCGTTTGTGTCGATGAGCAACACATTCTTTCAGCGCGGCAAACCCCTGTCGGTATCTCTTACCTACCGTTATAATATGTAGGAAGTGTTTCAAACATTCCGCTCCGATAAATGTTTAATTGAAAATCACATCTTTAGAAACATATATTTAAAATCACTTTCATAGCTATGAACTTAATCAGACACGCCGCTCTCATGCTGAGCGTCGCCGCCCCTCTGGCTGTCGGACTCATCTCCTGTGACGACGACAAAAACGAGCCCGACAATCCCAACTTTGGTCCTACCACCCAGGTGATGTCGCCCGACGACGCCTTTAATGTAATTTCAACCCCCACATCGACCTATACCACAACAGGCACAAAGGTCAAAGTGGTGTTTTTCGAAGGAAGCCGCACCGCTACCGTTGCCATTACAAATCTCAAACTCGACAAAAATTCCGCTCCCAAGAACTATTATTTCGAGTCTCTGCCCTGGAGCTACGGTGAAAACCGTGAGAGAGAAATCGATCTCAACAATGTGACCGACGATAACGAGTCAATGTCGTTCAGCGATTTTGAAATTTCTTCGCTGCCCAACATGAAAATCAACGGCACCGAACATGCCAACCTCGCCGTTAAGTTCAGCACCCGCAACGGCTATGACTACATGCTCATTCCCTCCTACTTCACAACTACCGCCCGCACCATTACCCGCAACAACACCGACGGCTCGGAACGCGTGGCTCTCACCACAACCTATAGCTTTGAGCTCAACCCCAATACCTATACCTGCAGCATGTATGTCAACAACGCTGACTTCGCAGCCGGAATGCCTACCCTCGGCGAAATGCTTTTTGACAATATAAATGTGACCTACACCTACGACGGCTTCCAATTCAACAACCCGAGCCTCATACCCTCGATTGCCGGAGTACCTTCACCCAACCGCCCTGTCACCAATCTCTCGGGCGAAGTTGAGCTTGACGACGACGGCGACCTGCAGTTCAACTGCATGAGAGTGTTCAGTGTCACCGCCGACATCTCCGCCCCCTACTTCCCCCTCAATCTCCAGTAAAAATCTCACTTGCCGAAACAATAAAAAAGATAATCGTTCTCCGACATGACAGTCAGGGAACGATTATCTTTTTTACTATGATTCTATGACTCTTAGAGGCTGAGCACAGAGTCAACGAGAGCGGTCAGTTCTTCCTCTGAGAGCATACCCACTTTGCTGACAACAGAACCGTTGGCGGCAATAGCGGTGGTCTGAGGAATATAATCGCCTACATACTTCTTGGCAACGCTCGGATTTTTGTCAACGTCAACCGAAAGGAATGTGGCTTTGCCGGCATATTTTTCGGCAACAGCGTGATAGGTGGGGCCGTATGCCTTGCAGGGGCCGCACCATGTGGCGTTGAAGTCGATAAACACGGGCAGACCACCATAGGCTGCCATATCTACAGTGTCGGTAGTGAGTTCAATCACACCTTCTGCTACGGGAGCTACTTCCTCAACAGCAGCTTCTTCGGCCACATTGTTCTCCTCCTGTTTCTGAGAAGAGTTGCAAGCCGACATTGCCATCATGGCAAGGGCTACAAGCGAGGGAATGAAAATCTTTTTCATATCTCGGATTCTCAGCAAGGGAGAGCTGCATTGGTTTTGTGAACAGCCTCGGCGCTCTTCTTGAAGAGGGCTTTTTCTTCGTCGTTGAGGGGGAGTTCAACAATCTTCTCGATACCGTTGCGGCCAAGGAGACAGGGAACACCGATGCAGAGATCCTTTTCACCATATTCGCCTTCGAGAAGAGCTGAGCAGGTGATGACTTTCTTCTGGTCACCGAGCACGGCAGCTACACACTGAGCAGCGGCAGCACCGGGAGCGATCCATGCAGAAGTGCCGAGCAGACCGGTGAGAGTAGCACCGCCAACCATTGTGTCGGCAGCTACTTTGTCGAGTTCCTCAGCAGCGAGATATTCGGCAACAGGCACACCTCTCCAGGTAGCGAAGCGCTTGAGGGGAATCATGGTTGTGTCGCCGTGGCCACCGATCACCATGCCGTCAACGTCATTGGCGTTGGCTTTGAGAGCCTGGGTGAGATAGTATTTGAAGCGGGCGCTGTCGAGAGCTCCACCCATGCCGATGATACGGTTTTTGGGAAGACCTGAAATCTTGTGGATGAGATAGGTCATGGTGTCCATAGGATTGGCCACGCAGAGAATCACGGCATTGGGTGAGTGAGCAAGAACGCTCTCGGTAACCGACTTAACGATACCGGCGTTTACACCGATAAGTTCTTCGCGGGTCATGCCGGGTTTGCGGGGAACGCCTGAAGTGATAACCACCATGTCGCTGCCGGCGGTCATGGCATAATCGTTGGTAACACCGGTGAGACGGCTGTCAAGGTGAAGGATATTTGCGGTCTGCATGATATCCATTGCCTTGCCTTCTGAGAAACCGGGCTTGATGTCAATGAGCACAACCTCATCGGCGATGCCCTGTGTAACCAATACGTTGGCACAAGTGGCGCCCACATTTCCGGCGCCTACGACTGTAACTTTCGACATAATTGATATGAATAAATTTTATAAATGGTTGAGGGAAAAATCACCGCATGGCTCAAAACGCCGGTCAGCGGGCCGACTTGACGCTCACGCAGCTATCAATTGCAAAAATAAACATTTTTCCCGACATAGCATCACATACTCCCTCAGATTTTCCAACTTATTTTTTTTAAGTTTCCGATATGAGGAATTATCGGTCAAATCAGCTCTGCCGGTCTGATTTACCCTTCACGTTTCCACACGGTCTCGACCGCCGCGCCGGCCATTTCGATTCCCGCTATCGGAGGGGTAGGTTTGGTGACTTTCACCGTAAGCCGGTTGATTCGGTTGCCGAAGGGCGCATGAAGCAGATCTTCGGCTATTGTCCATGAACAGTGTTCTATCAGACGCGAGGGTTGATTCATGCGCGCGGCCACCACTGCAGCCACATCAGCATAGCTCACCGTGTCGGCAAGCTCATCGGAACTCACACACCGGTCAAGCTCAATAGTGACACTCACAAGAAAGTCGTTGCCCACCGACCGCTCCTGCTCCATCACACCGTGACGGGAGTAGAAGCGCATGTCGGTGAGCGTGATAACTGTTTTGGCTCCGGTCATTATTTTCTGCGTTTGCGCCCGGAGGCATTTTTCTTCTTTGAACCGCGCTTTTTGGTATCGACCGCTTTCGTATTGCCGAGGGTGTCGATCACAGGATGACCTTCGTCGTCAACAAGAGCGAAATCAAGCTGTTTGCGCTCGAGAGAGCAGCGGGCCACCTGAACCTTGACCTTATCGCCGAGGCGATAGCGCACTCCGGTGCGACGGCCCACAAGCGAGTAATTCTTCTCATCAAAATCATAATAGTCGCCGGGAAGATCGCGCACAGGCACCAGACCCTCGCACATATTGTCGTCGAGCTCCACATAGAGACCCCATTCGGTCACACCGCTCACGGTGCCTTCATATATCTCACCGAGATGATCGGCCATATATTCAACCTGCTTGTATTTTATGGAAGCGCGCTCGGCGTTGGCGGCAAGCTGCTCCATATCTGAACTGTGTTTACAGAGGTCTTCGAGTTTCTGCACATTTACCGACCGTCCGTTGTCGAGATAGCGTTCCAGCAAACGGTGAACCATCATGTCGGGATAACGGCGTATGGGAGAGGTGAAATGAGTGTAATAGTCAAATGCCAGGCCGTAGTGACCGATATTGAGGGTGGTATAGACAGCCTTTGCCATTGAACGGATGGCGAGTGTGGAGAGGAAATTCTCCTCGCCGCGTCCTTTCACGTCCTTGAGCATATTGTTGATCGAGCGGTTGACCTCACGCGACGAACCGGTCTCCTTGACCTTAAGGCCGAAAGTGCGGGCAATTTTGGCAAGGTCGGCAAGTTTGCCGGGGTCGGGCATATCATGCACTCTATATACAAACGACTTGGCTTTCTTTCCGTCGCCGGGGCGCCCTACAAAGGTAGCGACCGTGCGGTTGGCAAGCAGCATAAATTCCTCGATAAGCTTGTTGGCATCTTTGGCTTCCTTGAAATACACGCTTACGGGATGACCCTTATCGTCGATTTCAAACCTCACCTCGGCGCGCTCAAACTCAACGGAGCCGTCGGCAAAACGCTCTGCCCTGAGCTTCTTGGCGAGGTCGTTGAGAATCGTTATCTCCTCAACAAGATCACCCTTGCCGGTTTCGATCACTTCCTGAGCTTCCTCATAGGTGAATCGGCGTATCGAGCGGGTAACCGTGCGGCATATACGCGACTTCCTGACCTTGGCATCCTTATCGATTTCGAAGAGAACGCTGAATGTAAGTTTATCCTCATCGGGGCGCAGGGAGCAGATTCCGTTGCTCAGATGTTCGGGCAACATCGGCACGGTTCTGTCGACAAGATAGACCGAGGTGGCTCTGTTCTTGGCCTCACGGTCGATAATGGTATCGGGCTTTACATAATGGGTCACGTCGGCGATATGCACGCCGACCTCATAGTTGCCGTTGGGAAGTTTGCGGAACGACAAGGCGTCGTCAAAGTCTTTTGCGTCGCGGGGGTCGATGGTAAATGTTGTAACCCCTCTCAGATCGACTCTCTTTGCAACCTCGTCGGGAGTAATACCGGCCGAAATTTTGTCGGCGGCTTCCTCCACATTCTTGGGATAGCGGTAGGGCAATCCGAATTCGGCGAGAATTGCATGCATCTCGGTATTGTTGTCTCCGCTTGCTCCGAGAATGTCAATCACCTCACCCACAGGGCATTTTGCGTCATCAGGCCATGATGTAATCTTCACGATAGCCTTGTCGCCTGTGCGCCCCCCCTTGAGTTTGTCGCGGGGAATTATAATATCGGTAGCGAGAAATTTCGAATCGGTCTGGAGTGTGGCATATAGTTTCTCAACATGAAGCACACCTATAAATCTCTGCTCTTTTTCTTCGATTATCTCAACCACTTCGGCCTCAGGCTCAACACCTTTGCGGCGGGCGGCGATTATAACCTTAACACGGTCGCCGTTGAGGGCATGCATACTGTTGCGCTCGGCCACAGAGATTGTCTCACCGTCATTGTCGGTAACGACCGAGTTTTTACCGTTGGCCCGTCGCACAAACACTCCCGTGGCCACATTGCTGCGGTTGGGAGCGCGATATGACCCGCGGCCTTCCTCAATCAGGTCGCCGTCAAATGCCATTGTCTGGAGGATAGCCTCAATCGGGCGCGCATAGGTAGGACCCGTGGCGTCGATGGCATAGGCTACCTGCTTGTGGTTGAAAGTGTTGTTTTTCTGGTTAGCTACAAAATCTATGATGAGTTGTCGCAGCTGCTTGCTGGTGAGCTTCGGCTCAACAGAGCTGTCGCCGGCAGCGGCTCTTTTCTTTGTGACTTGTTTTCGTGACATGGTTATGAGTTTAGAGGGTAACGGAAGTCCGTATATAAAAAACAACAAGCAACCGCGCCTTATTGTTTGGCTCAGTTGCCTGTTGTATATTTAAGTGTGAGCCTGAAATATAAGCTAATCAGGCATCAATGGTTGCGTAGTTGGCATTAGCCTCGATAAAGTCGCGGCGGGGAGCGACATCCTCACCCATGAGCATGGAGAAGATACGGTCGGCAGCGGCGGCGTCGTTGATAGTAACCTGCTTGAGAAGTCGTTTTTCGGGATCCATAGTGGTGTCGCGCAATTCTTCGGCGCTCATCTCACCAAGACCTTTATATCGCTGCACACGGGTTTTGTCGCCATATTTGTCGATAAACTGCTGCACCTGCTGATCAGTCCAGCAATATTCCTCGACCTTACCTCTCATACATTTGTAGAGCGGCGGGGTGGCGATATAGAGATAACCGTTTTCAATAACGGGGCGCATGCGGCGGAAGAAGAAAGTCATGAGCAGAGTGGCGATGTGACTGCCGTCGACATCGGCATCAGTCATGATGATAATCTTATGATAGGCTATCTTTGAGATATTCACCTCTTTGGGATCATCTTCGGTGCCGATGGTCACGCGCATAGCCCTGAACATGGCGGTGATTTCCTGATTGTCGAAAATCTTGTGGTCCATAGCTTTCTCGACATTGAGGATTTTGCCTCGCAGGGGAAGAATGGCCTGATAGGTGCGGTTGCGGCCCTGCTTTGCGGTACCGCCCGCAGAATCACCCTCGACAAGGAAGAGCTCACAATCCTCGGCTGTGCGGCTCGAACAATCGGCCAGCTTGCCGGGAAGTCCGCCTCCGGCCAGAGGGCTCTTGCGCTGTATCTTTACACGGGCATTATAGGCGGCATGACGGGCCTGGGCTGCAATGATAACCTTCTCAACAATTGTCTTGGCCTGACGGGGATGCTCCTCAAGATAGTTTCTCAGAGCCTCGCTCACGGCGGCGCTCACGGCACCCATAACTTCGTTGTTGCCGAGCTTTGTCTTGGTCTGACCCTCAAACTGAGGCTCCATGACCTTTACCGACACAACGGCGGTGAGGCCCTCGCGGAAGTCGTCGGAAGAGATGTCGATTTTGAGCTTTTCGAGCATCTTGTTATCCTCGGCATACTTCTTGAGAGTTGTGGTAAGACCGCGGCGGAAACCGGTGAGGTGTGTGCCGCCCTCGATTGTATTGATATTGTTTACAAACGAATAGACATTCTCATTATAGGTGTTGTTATAGGTCATGGCCACCTCGACGGGTATTCCTCCACGCTCGGTGTTGAGGTGAATCACGTCGTTGATAAGACTCTCTTTGTTTGAATCGATATATTCCACAAACTCCTGCAATCCGCGGGCGGAATAGAACACCTCCCGGCGGGGATTACCCTCGGCGTCTAAGTGACGCATGTCGGTGAGTGTAAGAGTTATGCCGGCATTAAGAAACGCGAGGTCGCGCAAACGGCTTGCCAGAGTGTTATAATCGTAGACCGTTTCAGTAAATATAGTGGGGTCAGGACGGAAGGTCACTGTAGTACCGGTGGTATCCGACTCACCGATGATCTGCAATTCGCTGGTGGGCTTGCCGCAGCTGTATTCCTGCATGTAGACATTGCCGTTTCTGCGAACCTCGGCGCGTAGATAGGTTGACAACGCGTTTACACACGACACACCTACACCATGCAGGCCGCCTGAAACCTTATATGAGCTTTTGTTGAATTTACCGCCGGCATGAAGCACTGTCAAAACCACCTCGAGGGCGCTTTTGTGTTCTTTTTCGTGCATATCGACGGGAATACCGCGACCGTTATCCTCTACCGTAATCGAGTTGTCGGGATTGATGATCACATCTATATGAGTTGCAAAACCGGCAAGAGCTTCATCTATCGAATTGTCAACCACCTCATATACCAAATGGTGGAGACCCTTCACACTGATGTCGCCGATATACATGGCGGGGCGTTTTCTCACAGCCTCGAGGCCTTCGAGCACCTGAATACTGCTGGCGCCATATTCCTCATTGCTGAGATTGTCGTCTTCAAAAATATCTGACATAGATATTATAAATTTATTGTGTTTTCTTGATCTTCTAAGCTTGGCCGGAGGCGCTTTTTCGCTCCGGATTTGACTACAAAATTACTCATTTTTTTTGACATAGGCAAACATCCCCTCCCTTTTTACACATTATAATATATTAGCCTTATCACAGAATCACGATATGTTCAGTCAAATGAAATTCAGGAATGACAATTCAACCATTTTAGGGGATTAATTGTTAGGATTACCAACGGGCTGAGTTGGTTGACACGCCATCTGTCAAAGACTCAAAAAGGTCTATTTTGTCGAATTTTAGCATTTTTTATTA
>JAIDXU010000190.1 GCA_029058455.1 Paramuribaculum sp. | reverse complement strand
TGTGATTTAATGACCGGAATGCCGAGCGCACCTGTTTCGATTTCAAGCTCTATCGAGCGCCCCGACCGGTAGCCTTTGTAACCTTTCTGACCAAGATAAATTTCTTTCTTATTACCGTTTGTAAAGGCTATCTCCATATAGTAGACATTATAGGGCTCTCCGTTGGCTACATATCTGCGCCCTAGGCGGCGGGTGCGGTGGCGTGTTTTGTAGTAGAGCCGTTCAACTGTTACTACTTCCTTGTGAAGTCCGTTGCCTTTCAATGAATAATTGGCGCAGAGAAAACCGAATATAAACAGCGATGAGAACAATGTTCCGGCCACAAGAGTGTTGATCAGAGAATTTCCGTTGCCCGACAGGCGGCATACTTTCTTTCTCAAAACATAGGCACTCAAAAATCCTAATGCAGCTGCCGGGATGATAATAATAAGTGGAGAGATAATCGTGAGGCTGAAATAATATATCGAGCCACCTCCGAGAAACATAATCAACAGAATGGTTATTATCAGAATTATGACGGGTCGTTTGGGTTTGTTTTTGTCGCTCATCAGGGTGTTGGTTTGATCATTGAAATAATTTAGTGATTCAAAATTAATAAACATTCTCGAAATATCCGATCAATAAAGAGTGGCAAACGTTTGTATTAATCACTATAATTATTTAACTTTGTCGCAATCTCGGCTGCGGTATCATTCTCCTTTGCCCGGCTCAGTCATTCAGTTAACAATTACTTATAAGATTATCATGAATACCACATCTCGTTATAAAAGAGTTTTGCTTAAACTCAGCGGCGAGTCGCTGATGGGAAAGCAGGGCTATGGAATTGATACCGAGCGTCTCAATCAGTATGCTGCTGAAATTAAAAATGCGCTTGCCACAGGCGTTGAAATCGCCATTGTGATTGGCGGCGGTAACATTTTCCGCGGACTCAGCGGCGCCACCAAAGGCTTTGACCGTGTGAAAGGCGACCAGATGGGAATGTTGGCAACCGTGATCAATTCGCTGGCTCTCTGTTCGGCTCTCGAAGCCGCAGGCGTAAAGGCTAAGGTGCTTACCGCCGTTAATATGTATCCTATCGGTCAGCAATACAGCAACGATCTCGCCAAAGAAAATCTCGGCAAAGGCGCGGTGACTATTCTTGCCGGTGGCACAGGATGCCCTTATTTCACCACCGATACCGGAGCCGCTTTGCGCGCCATCGAGATTGCGGCCGATGTTATGCTCAAGGGCACCCGCGTTGACGGTATCTACACCGCCGATCCTGAAAAAGATCCTACAGCCACCAAGTTCAGCCGCATATCCTATGACATGATCTATGCAAAGGGTTTGAAGGTGATGGATCTCACCGCCACCACCCTCTGCAAGGAAAACAATATGCCTATTGTGGTGTTTGACATGGATACTCCCGGCAATCTGGCCAAGGTGTTGGCCGGCGAGCCTGTGGGCACCGAAGTTTATCAGGATTAATCAATAACAAAATAACATATAAAATTAAGACAATGGACACAAAACCTTATCTCGATACCGCCGCAGAAAAAATGGAGATGGCCGTGGAATATCTCGACGAGTCGCTGGCTCATATCCGTGCCGGTAAAGCCAATCCCAAAATTATCGATGGCATCAAAGTAGAATATTACGGCTCTCTCGTGCCCATCTCGAATGTTGCCAATATCTCGGTGCCTGATGCCCGCACAATTGCTATCACCCCTTGGGAGAAACCGATGTTTAAGGAAATTGAGAAAGCTATCATCAATTCCGAATTAGGCATTACTCCCGAAAACAACGGTGAGGTGATTCGCATCTGTATTCCCCCTCTCACCGAGGAGAGACGCAAACAGCTCGTGAAGCAGAGCAAGAGCGAGGCTGAAAATGCCAAGGTGAGTGTGCGCAATGCACGTCGCGAGGCTATCGAGGGTCTGAAGAAAGCCATCAAGCAAGGCATGCCCGAAGACGTTGAAAAAGATGCCGAAAACGAAGTGCAGAAAATTCATGACAAATTCCTCAAACGCATTGACGAATTGTTTGCCGCTAAAGAAAAAGAGATTCTCACAGTGTAATATTCTCTGACCTTATCACTCGGGTGATGACAGCCTTGAAGCTAAGGCTTTCATCACCCGATTTTTTGTAGAAAATTAGGGGCGCACACGATAAATCGCAGGCGCCCCTAATTTGATGAATAAGCGTTTAAAATCAGCGGATTACTGATACTTTCACGGCTTTAGTGCCGACTTTCACGATATATATGCCGCGGTTGGCAACCGCAATCGAGCAGCAACCTTTCTCCGAAGCGATGAGCTGACCGGCAACAGTATAAACGCTCACGTCGCAGTCATCCTCTACGCCCCCTACATTGATTGTCATTGGGTTGAGAGTAATAATCGGCTCATTCGCCTCAGCAGCGTCAATACCGCTGTTGGTAATAACGGTGACTTTACAGAAAGCCTGAATCTTTGTGCCGTCGGCATTTACTGTGGTAGCGTAGATATATGTCACACCGAGACCGGTGGCGATTACAAAACCGTTATCGCTGACAGAGGCTATCGAGTTATCTTCAGAGGCCCATGTCACGGTGTTATTGTCACAGTCGGCTGGGAGTACTGTGGCTTCGAGCTGAATCATACCGTCGGGATAATATAAAGTCACGTCGGTGAAGTTGAGATTAATACCTGTGGCGTTAACGGGATTTACAATCACCTTACACTCGGCGGTGACGTCGCCGCAAGTTGCAGTTATCACCGCTTCACCCATAGCTATGGCGGTAATCACACCGTCGGCATTAACGGTTGCCACATTGGGGTTGCTTGACGCCCATGTCACTGTTTTGTCAGTAGTGTTGTCGGGCATGACGGTTGCGGTCAGTTTAGCAGTTTCGCCCACTTTCATCTCCACAGCCTCCTTATCAAGCATAACACTTTCGGCGGCAACGGGATTAACAGTCACTTTACACTCGGCAGTCGCTTCACCACAGGTTGCGCTGATCACGGTTTCTCCGACAGCGATAGCAGTAATCATGCCGTCGGCATTGACAGTTGCCACATCGGGATTGCTTGATGACCAAGTAACTGACTTATCAGTAGCGTTGTCGGGAAGCACTGTCGCTGTCAGTGTCGCAGTTTCGCCTACTTTCAGCTCCAGAGTCTCCTTGTTAAGCTTAACGCTCTCGACCGGTATTTTAGGAGGTGTAATATTAGAAAAATTCTTCCATGGATCAATTGCTTTACATCTTTCTATTGCCTTTTCAGGTACATAGAGAGTGGCATTTTTGTAGACGGAGGTAACGAATATATTAATAGAACCTTCGATGGGAGTTTTAGTAGCATAATATACCTCTTGCAAGCCGCTGCAACTATGGAAAGCGAACTCATTAATTGTTTCAAGAGAGTTTCCGAGAGTCAGCGTACCGTTAAAACCACTGCAATCCTCGAAAGCATGTTCGCCGATAGATGTTACCGAGTTAGGAATCACCAAATCACCCGTTAAACCTATGCAACCATTGAAAGTCCAGTCGCCGATAGAAGTTACAGAATTAGGAATCACCAAATCGCCCGTAAAACCAGAACATGATTGGAAAGCGGACTCACCAATTGTTTCAAGAGAGTTGCTGAGAGTCAACGTACCTTTGAAACCTTTGCAATAATCGAAAGCAAAGTCTCCGATAGATTTTACCGAATTAGGAATCACCAAATCGCCCGTAAAGCCACTGCAAAGCCCGAAAGCGTTGCGTCCGATAGATGTTACTGAGTTAGGTATCACTAAATTGCCCGTTAAACCGCTGCACTTCAAGAAAGTGGACGGACCAATTGTATCAATAGAGTTGCAGAGAGTCAACGTACCGTTGACACCGGGGCAAAGAGAGAAAGCGAAGGCGCCGATATA
>JAIDXU010000019.1 GCA_029058455.1 Paramuribaculum sp. | reverse complement strand
CGCTCAGCAATGCCTTTCGCAAGGCACTGTGCCGAATGCATGATATTACATATCCACGGGCATCTACCGTTGCTCAATCCTTGACTATTGATTGAAATTTTGCGAGAATTTCTACTTGTCAAGAATCAGCGCGGATAAACGCTTGTCAGTATGTCTTGCATCCCTCCCGCATAACCCGAGACCGGGGGTTGGTTCGGATAAACCTCACCCTACTGGCGTGGTCTGCATGGCGGTCTGCGGTGGCAAAGTTAGTAATAAGTTCTGAATTAGCAAACTCCGCGCCCGAAAAGAGTCAGAAAAGAGTCACCCTTCCAGGGTTCTTTTACAGGTTGGCGGGCCTCCACGGGTTGACACCCGCGGTTCACGCCAAACGCCCACTCCGCGGGCTGTTATACAAACATGCCAAAGACATGTCCCAATTTTTGAATTTTGACACAACCTCATTAAAACATCAACCGTTCAGCGCCGGTGAGGGCGGATGAACGGTTGATGTTAATATAGAAGGGGAGTGGTGGAATCAGAAGTAGCGTGAGAAGTCGGTGTTGCGCATGTCGCCCGAGCGGAGGAATTCATCATGGAAAGCCAAAGCAGCGCCCATAGTGTGGGGAGTCTGACCACCATGTCCGTTTATGCCGCGGTTGAGATAATCGCGGAGAAGGGGACGGAAAATGGGGTTGGCGCAGTTTTCGATAATCTCGTGAGCTCTCTGCACGGGATCCTTGCCTCTGAGGTCGGCAACACCCTGCTCGGTGATGAGGATGTCGACAGAGTGTTCGGAATGGTCGGTGTGGCTGACCATAGGCACGATGTTGCTGATAAGGCCGCCTTTGGTAACAGAGGGGCAGGAGAAGATAGAGAGATAACCGTTGCGGGTAAAGTCGCCCGAGCCGCCGATACCGTTCATCATCTTGGTGCCGACAACGTGGGTGGAGTTGATATTACCGAAGATGTCAGCTTCGAGGGCGGTGTTCATGGCGATGACACCGAGTCGGCGGATAACTTCGGGGTTATTGGAGATTTCAGCGGGACGAAGCACGAGCTTGTCGCGGAAGAAATCGAGATTATCGAGCACCTCAGCCTCGGTAGCGTCGCTGAGAGTGAGCGAGCAGGTTGAACCGAAGCGGCACTTACCCATCTTCATAAGCTCGATAACGGCATCCTGAATCACCTCGGTATACATTGTAACCGGGGGTATCTCCTTGCTGTCGCCGAGACCGAAGAGCACTGCGTTGGCCACATTGCCCACGCCGCTCTGGAGGGGGAGGAATTCCTTGGGTATTCTGCCGGCTCTCATCTCGTTGATCAGGAATCCGCACACATTGGCGCCGATCTGGAGAGTGGTGTCGTCGAGGGGAGTGAAGCCCTTGATACCGTCATAGGAGTCGCTGTGAACGATACCTACAATCTTTTCGGGGTCGATCTTCACGGTGGGCACACCGATACGGTCGGAAGCCTTGAAGATAGGAATTTCGCGACGGTAGGGGGGATCAAGAGGCAAATAAATGTCATGGAAGCCGTAAAGCTCGGGTTTGAGCTTGGCGTTAAGCTCGAGCACCACTTTCTTGGCGAGACGGGCATAGGTAGGCACGTTGCCGACACCTGTTCCGAGCACAACCTCACCATTGGGTTTCACATCAGCCACCTCAAAGATAGCCATGTCGATGTCACCGTATGTGCCGTAGCGCACTTTCTGAGCCAGCTCAGAGAGATGGAGGTCGAAATAGTGACAGTCGTGTGAGTTGATACGTTTGCGGAGGTCGGGGGTGTTCTGATAAGGAGTTCTTTTGCCGAGCGCGTTAGCTCGTGCGAGGGCGCCGTCAGCCCAATTGTTGGTAGAGGCACCTGTAAATACGTTTATCTTAAAGTCTTCTCCCTTGTCGTGAAGTGCCTCGGCGCGGTGAGCGATGGCCTCAGGCACGACTTTGGGGGAGCCGGAAGCAGTGAAGCCCGAGAATCCCACATTTTGGTCATGATGGAACAGCTCGGCAGCTTCTTGCGGCGTAAGAATAGGGAATGACATAAGTATAAGGTTTTATCTGATAATGAATGATTATTAGCCTGTGTGGCGGGAATTTTGTAATTTTGCGGCAAATATACCAATTTTCATGCGTTAAAACAAAGCTTTATCAGTGTTTAAGCGCAATTTACCCATATTATGAACGAAAATTCCAAACATACCGACAGCAGTCTGTCACTTTTTATCGAAACCTACGGCTGTCAGATGAATGTAGCCGACAGCGAGGTGGTGGCCGGAGTGCTCTCAACCGTGGGCTATGACACCGTCGAGAATATCGACGACGCCGATACCGTGATTGTAAACACATGCTCCATACGCGACAACGCCGAGCAGAAAGTGCTTTCCCGCCTGCAATATCTCGCCTCGCGCCGCAAGGAGAGAGAGCGTCGCGGTGAGGGCAGGTTGGTGATAGGAGTGATAGGCTGCATGGCCGAGCGCATGCGTGACGAGCTGATCGACAAACACGGGGTAGACTTTGTGGCCGGTCCCGACTCCTATCTCGATCTCCCCTCACTGGTAGAGGCCGCCCGTCTGGGCCACCGCGCCATCAATGTGGAGCTGAGCACCACTCAGACCTACAAGGATGTGTTGCCGCGCCGTTTAGGAGCCAACAAAGTGAGCGGTTTCGTGAGCATAATGAGAGGGTGCAACAATTTCTGCTCATACTGCATAGTGCCCTACACCCGCGGCAGAGAGAGGTCGCGAATGCCGCAGAGCATTCTCGCCGAAGTGGAGGATCTCAGAAAAAGGGGCTTCAAGGAGGTGACGCTGCTGGGGCAGAATGTCAACTCCTACTGCTACAAGTCGGATAATCCCGATGAAAAGCCGGTGACATTCGCCGAACTGATAACAATGGTGGCCGACGCCGCGCCTGATATGAGAGTGAGGTTCACCACCTCACATCCGAAAGATATGGATGATGCCACCCTCCACGCAATGGCCTCGAGAAAGAATATCTGCCGCCATGTTCACCTGCCCGTGCAGAGCGGCTCGTCGAAAGTGTTGGCCGACATGAACCGCAAATACACCCGCGAATGGTATCTCGACCGCATAGCCGCGATACGCCGCATAGTGCCCGACGCCGGAATCACCACCGACCTCTTCGTAGGATTTCACAACGAATCGGAGGAGGATTTCCAGCAGTCGCTGTCGCTCATGGAGGAGGTTGGATTTGACTCAGCTTTCATGTTTAAATACAGCGAGCGCCCCGGCACCCTCGCCTCGCGCACAATGCCCGACAACATACCGGAAGATGTGAAAATAGACCGCCTCAACCGCATGATCGAGCTCCAGAACCAACTGTCGCTTAAAAGCAACCTCGCCGACGTAGGCAAGGAGTTTGAGGTGCTTATCGAATCGAGAGCCAAGCGATCGGCCGACCAGCTGATAGGGCGCACCTCACAGAACAAGGCGGTGATATTGCCGCGAGGCGACCACCGCATAGGCGACACCGTAAAGGTGAAGATCGCGTCGGCAACCTCGGCGACCCTTTTTGCCGAGAGCTGAAAATTAGCCGTGAGCAAAATAGATGTTCTAAAACATATTGCGTTTTTCAATACGATTGGTTACTTTTGCAGATAGAACTTAAATCTCAAAACCATAACCAATCCACGACATGAAAAAACATAATTTTTCAGCCGGGCCCTCTATCCTTGCGCCCGAGGTGATTAAGAACACAGCCGATGCTATTATAAATTTTGCCGATACCGGTTTGTCGGTACTGGAGGTGAGCCACCGTTCAAAAGAATTTCAGGCAGTTATCGACGAAGCCTCGCTTCTGGTTAAACAGCTGCTCGACGTGCCCGAGGGCTACAGCGTATTGTGGCTCGGAGGTGGCGCCTCAATGCAGTTTGCAATGGTGCCCATGAACCTCCTGCGCACCAAAGCCGCCTATCTCGACACCGGCACATGGGCAGCCAACGCCATCAAGGAAGCCCGTCTTTTCGGCGACGTTGAGGTGCTTGCCTCATCAAAAGAAGCCAACTACACCTATTATCCCCACGATTATGTGGTGCCTGCCGACGTTGACTATTTCCACATCACCACCAACAACACCATCTACGGCACCGAGCTGAGAAAAGATCCCGACGTGCCTGTGCGCCTCGTGGCCGATATGAGCTCGGATATCTTCACCCGTCCCGTCGACGTGAAGAAATATGACCTCATCTATGGCGGCGCTCAGAAAAACATCGCTCCCGCCGGCGTGACCTTCGTGATTGTGCGCGACGAGGCTCTCGGCCATGTTGACCGTGCCATTCCCACCATGCTCGACTATCGCACCCACATCAAGAAAGGTTCGATGTTTAACACTCCCCCCGTATTGCCTATCTACACCGCTCTCCAGACCCTGCGCTACTACCGCGACCTCGGCGGCGTGGAAGAGCTCGAACGTCGCGACAATGCCAAAGCCGCCCTGCTCTACAACGCCATCGACGAGTCGAAGATGTTTGAGGGCACAGTTGTCAATCCCGAAGACCGCTCGATCATGAACGTATGTTTCGTGATGACTCCCGAATATAAGGAGCTTGAAAAAGACTTCATCGACTTCGCCACAGCCCGCGGCCTTGTCGGTATCAAGGGTCACCGCTCGGTAGGTGGTTTCAGAGCGTCGCTCTATAACGCTCTCCCCATCGAAAGCGTGCAGGTGCTCGTCGACACAATGCGCGAGTTTGAGAAAAAACATTGATTTCATTAACCCGACAATACAGTAAATGAAAATACTTGTTGCTACCGAAAAGCCCTTTGCCGCTGTAGCTGTAGAGGGTATAAAGGAAGTCGTGGCTGAAGCCGGCTATGAGCTTGCCTTGCTCGAAAAATACACCTCGCGTCAGGAGCTTCTCGATGCCGTGGCCGACGCCGACGCTCTCATCGTGCGCTCAGACAAAGTGGGTGCCGACCTGTTTGACGCCGCTCCCAAGCTCAAAATCGTAGTCAGAGCGGGTGCCGGTTATGACAACATCGACCTCGAGGCTGCAACCGCCCACGGTGTGTGTGTTGAAAACACTCCCGGCCAGAATTCAAACGCCGTGGCCGAACTGGTGTTCGGACTCGCAGTTATGGCTGCCCGCAACCACCTCGACGGCACATCAGGCACAGAGCTCAAAGGCAAGAATTTAGGTATCCACGCCTTCGGTCAGGTGGGTCGCAACGTGGCCCGCATAGCCAAAGGTTTCGGCATGGAAGTTTCGGCCCTCGACCCCTATTGCCCCGACGAAGTGATGGTTGAAGCCGGTGTAGCCCCCATCAAGGAGCTCACCGACCTCTACAAGACCTCCGACTATCTGTCGCTCCACATTCCCGCCACCGCCGAGACCAAAGGCTCGGTTGGCTATGACCTCGTGACACTCCTTCCCAAAGGCGCCACCCTCATCAACACCGCCCGCAAGGAGGTTATCGACGAGCAGGGCCTCATCAAGGCAATGCGCGAGAGAAGCGACATCAAATATGTGGCTGACATTCGCCCCGACGCAGCCGACGAAATGGAAGCCGAGTTTGGCAAACGCGTGCTGTTTACACCCAAGAAGATGGGCGCACAGACCGCCGAAGCCAACATCAACGCCGGCATCGCAGCCGCCCGCCAGTGTGTGGCATTTCTGCGCGACGGCATAGACCGCTTCCGTGTCAACAAATAAATCCCTGACCCCAAAACCTTAACAAACCGCCCGGGCGACATGAGCGTGTCACCCGGGCGGTTTGATAATACAGACTTGACTCACAAATTTTCAACGATTTTTCATATTCAAGTGTTTGCATATCAGAAATAATCGTTAAATTTGCCTATATGAAACTGATCGAACTGAATCTGCAACGTATCTTTGACCTGTGCCGTAAGCATAAGGTTAAGACCCTTTCTGTCTTTGGCTCTATCCTCACAGATAGATTCAACGACCAAAGCGATGTGGACTTGCTTGTGGATTTTGAGCCGATTGACCATGACAGGTTTGATTATGTCGGCAACTACTTTGACTTAAAGGATTCATTAGAGCAGTTGTTTAATCGAAAAGTTGACTTGATAGAATACGGAAAAAACCTCAATCCAATCTTCAAGGCATTGGTTGACAAGAAAAAACAGTTGATTTATGGATGAATATATAGCAGTTTATCTCTATGATGTCAAGCAAGCCATCGAAGAAGTCGAGAGCTATTTTGTGGACTATCCCATGCGTTACGATGTCTTTGAAAAAGACTATCTGCGCAGAAGTGCGGTTGAGAGAAAAGCGGAGATAATGGGAGAAGCCATAAACCGTATTCTGAAAATACAGCGTGATTTTCCTTTGCCAAATGCAAAAGCAGTAATTGATACACGCAATCGAATTATACATGGCTATGATTCGGTGAAACCCGAATTTTTGTGGAGTTTGGTTATACGTCATATTCCCGAACTCAAAAAAGATGTGGAGAGAATTATTGCTGAATATGGAATATCTCCTGAAACAATAAGATAGTAAATACTACATATAACAAACCGCCCGGGCGACATGAGCGTGTCACCCGGGCGGTTTGATGTTTGAAGGGGAGCGGTAGACGAGGCTCGAACTCGCGACCCTCAGCTTGGGAAGCTAATGCTCTACCAACTGAGCTACTACCGCAGATGTTGGTGAGGCAAAGTTAGGATTTTTTTTTCATCCGACAAAATTTTTATCATCGTGAGGGGAGTCGTGAGGGGAGGGGAGTAAAAAATCAGCCCGGTCAGTCGTTGATGAGACTGATCGGGCTGATCGGCTTATCGCGTTTTATTTGTGTTTATTTCACGAGAATTTTTGAAACTTCGCTGCCCTGACGACGCACATACACGCCGGCGGGAAGATTGTCGGAGTTGAGCAGACGCACACCCTGAAGGTTGTAGATCTCAACGGGGAGATTGCTGTTGTCGGCCTCTACGGCTGAAACAGATGAGGTTACCTTCTTATAGAGCACGGGGAGCACGTTGGTAACTTCGCTGTAAGCGCCGAAGCTGTTATACTGCACGCTCCACTGCACGATTTTCGATTTGGCGGTGTTGGTGATGGTAGCTTCGCCGTTGGCAGCGATCGAAACGGTCCAGAGGGCGCCGTCTTCGGTGTCACCGAGGTCGTCGGCAAAGTTATAGCTGTTGTAGGTGCCTTTCATATAGAGGTAGCGGTTTTCGCTGTCCTGAATATAATATCCGCCGTTAGCCTGGGTGAAGGTGAATACACATTCGGCGGGAGCCTTTACCTGATTGTCGGCAACGGTTACAGCCTCGCCGTTGATATAGCCGTAGGTCTTGCCGGTGAGACATTTGGCAGCCTTGCCTTCAGCTACGATGGCATATTCGCCGGCCTCGATCTGAGTGGCTTTGGCAAATGTGAGATAGTCTTTGTCGTCGCCGGGCTGGTCGGGAGGTGTGGTGCCGCCGTTCTCATCGCTGAAAGTCACTTCGGTGATTTGCCATTTTGCGCTTACTTCAAACGAGAATGAGTTTGCCGAGCCGGTCCATGTGGCGTTGTTGCCGTTGAGGGTCATGCTGCCGGGAGTGGCGGTCAGGGTCAGACCTGAATCGGCATTCTTGCCTTTGAAGCTTACGTTGGCCATTGTGAAGCCTGCGGGAGCGGTAACTTTTACTTTGGTGCCGGCATATACGCGGATGGTATACTGGCCGCCGGTAGCGGTCGACATGGTCTTGTAGTAGGCGGGAGCGGTTTTGCCGGTGGTTGAGAACTCAAAAAGGAAGTTGCCGAGCTTGAGTGACTCGAGGGGCTGCCATTTTTCTGCTTCGCCGTTGCTGGTGCCTTCTTTCGGCTTTTCGGGGAAGTGTTCACCGGTGATTTCGGTGGCGTCGTTGACATTGACGGTGATTGTTTCGGCCTTTGAGAGACCTACAACTGCAACGAGTGCAAGGATAGAGAGTAGAAGTTTCTTCATACTTTTTGGGGATAGTTATTGAATGTAGGATTCGAAATTTTCAGCAAAATTAAAATTTTGGCGCTAAATGAGCAAATTTTTAATCTTTTTCACACAGGTGTGCAGGAATGTCGCCCCACCATGCCCCTAAATTTGCATTGTCAAATCATTAAAATATAAATCGCTATGACTACTATCAGCACCAACGACATAATCTTCGCAACAGTGATTCAATATGGCACCACACTCGCTCAGCTCAAACTCAGCGGCATGAGCTCTACCGAAGATATAATCCGTAAAATACGAGAGGCTCTCCCCGACCTCGGCGGACTGGTGAATCTCAGTCTGCGCAACGCCACGATGGGTTGGCGCAAGCTCTGCCCGGTGATGTTTGAGCGTCGCACATCTCCGCTCAAACTCAAGCTCTCCTTTATGCGCCCGGCGGTGTGACCGCTCAGGGATTGAACATATCAGGGTTGAAAAACGAAGCTATGTCAGAAGCGTGCTGAAGCGCAACCGCCGCCGGCGACGAGCTGTCAAGGTCGCGGGCGGCGGCATAGTCGGCCACCGCGGCGGTGTGGTTACCCTCGCGCCAATAAAGTTTGCCGCGCTCAAAAAGTATCTCGGCGCGCCGCCCGGGGGATAGCGTGCTGTCGTCAAGAAGCCGCGTGAGGACTGAAATGTCGGTGGGATGTGTCATGATTTCTTGATTTTGCGGAGCTGATCGGCCGACACAGGGGCGAGCGTGGGGAGCGAGAGGTTATATTTCAGGGCAAGCACTCTCAGCCCTATCACCACGGCGGCGCAGGTGATCTGCTGAGCCATAGGACCCCCTCCCACAAGCATCACGAGCCAGTAGCTCACCGCTCCGGCCAGACAGGCAGTGGCATAAATATCCTTGCGAAACACCAGCGGCTCCTCGTTGATGAGCAGGTCGCGCAACACTCCGCCAAATGCGCCCGTGATTATACCCATCACGGCGGCCACCCACATCGGATAGCCCGAAGCAAGACTTTTCTGAATACCTATCACACAAAAGAGAGCCAGACCTATGCTGTCGAAGATAAAGAGAATCCTGTCGCGGCTCACCAAAAAGCTCCTGAACACCATCACGGTCACCAGCGAGAGGGCGGTGACGGCGAGATAAACCCAGCTCTGCATCCAGAACACCGGTATGTCGAGCAACACATCGCGCAAAGTGCCGCCTCCTATGGCGGTGACGAGACCCACGGTATAGGCTCCGAACCAGTCGAAGCGCTTGGTGGCAGCGAGGCGTATGCCCGAGATGGCGGCCGCCACGGTGCCTATCATTTCTGTGACAAACAGGAAAGTCTGCTCCATATCTTAATATCAATTTCGGGGAGGGTATTTTCAATCGGGCGACAAAGTTAAGAAATCAACGGCAAATAGAGGGCAACCGCAGCGGAAATATCCCGCGGAAATTTGTTATATTTGCTGAACAATTAATTTCATAACCGTAACCATGATCATAGCCTCACAAAAACGCAAAGAAAATATCGCCGAATATATCCTCTATATGTGGCAGATCGAAGATATCATCAGGGCCAACAACCTTGACATCGATCTGATAAAGAAAAATGTAATCTCACGCTTCGATCTCAATGAGGAGCAGAAGCGCGAAATGACCGAATGGTATGAGTCGCTCATCGACATGATGAGGCGCGAGGGGGTCGAGAAGTCAGGCCACCTGCAGATTAACCGCAACATGCTGTCGGCACTCGTGGCTCTCCACCAGGCTCTGCTCGCCGATCCGAAGTTCGGCGACTATACCGCCGAGTTCTATCGCGCCCTCCCCTATATCGTGGAGCTGAGGGCCAAAGGGGGCGACACTCCCGCCGGAGAAATCGAGACATGTTTCAACGCTCTCTACGGCATGTTGATGCTACGCCTCGGCAAAAAGGAGGTATCACCCGAAACCGAGCGCGCGGTGGCCGAAATCACCCGATTCATAGCTCTTTTGAGCCGCAATTTCCACCTCGACGAGCAAGACCGCCTGTTTAACAACGACAAAGATTCCGACCAACCGAAAAAATAATCTCAAAACTCGCGGCATTCGGTTTTTTTATGCTATTTTTGCGGTGAATACCTCAAACATGCTCATAATAAAAAATCAAATAAAGATATATGGCAACACGTAAACTGAAAATCCGCGATCTGACCCTCCGCGACGGTCAGCAGTCGCTTTTCGCAACCCGTCTTGACCAAAAGACAATCGACCGTCTGCTTCCCCTCTATCAGAACGCCGGCTTCCACATCATGGAGGTATGGGGCGGTGCCGTGCCCGACTCCGTAATGCGCTATCTCGACGAAAGCCCGTGGAACCGTCTGCGCAAGGCTTCAGAGGCCATGAAGGGCAAATCGCTGCTGTCGGCTCTCTCGCGCGGCCGCAACCTCTTCGGCTATGTGCCTTATCCCGACTCGGTTATCAAGGAGTTCTATGAGGAGGCCATCAAAAACGGTCTCAACGTGATGAGAATCTTCGATGCCCTCAACGACATCGACAACGTGAGCTTCTCTATCCGCACCATCACCGAGCTCGGCGGCATTGCTGACGGTGCCGTGTGCTATACCGTCGACCCCAAGCCCCAGCCTCAGGAGCCCAAGGGATTTTTCGCCCGTCTGTTCGGCAAGAAAGAGCCGGAGCCTGAAAAGATCTTCACCGACAAATATTTTGTCGACAAGGCTGTCGAGATGGAGCGTCTCGGATGTAAGATCATCACCCTCAAGGATATGGCGGGTCTCGTAAGCCCCATGCGCGCCGCCTCGATCATCTCCAAGCTCAAGGCTGCCGTGAAATGTGACGTTGACTTCCACACCCATTGCACCCCCGGCTACGGTCTCGCTTCGTCGATCATGGCCATCATCAACGGCGTGGATATTCTCGACACCAACATCTGGTGGTTTGGCGGTGGCTCTGCCGCTCCCGCCATCGAGCTTGTCTATCTCTTCGCCAAGAAACTCGATGTTGAAATCGACGTCAACATGGAGGCTGTAAGAGAGATCCGCAACGAGCTTCTCGAAGCTCGCAAGGGGCTCAAGCAGTTTGACATCGCCGGCGAAATGCCTATCGAGTTCGACCCCCTCACCGACAAGCTCCCCGCCGAGGTCGAGGCCCATGTCGATCAGGCTGTCGCCGCCGCCAAAGCGGGCGACGAGGAAGCCCTGCTCTCCCACTGCCACGCTGTCGAGGCTTATTTCCACTTCCCCAAGCCCAACATCATTGTCAAGGAAGCCGAGGTGCCCGGCGGCATGTATACCAACATGGTGGCTCAGCTCCGCGACCTCAAGGCCGAAGATCTGCTCGACGACGCTATGGCTCTCATCCCCAAGGTGCGCCGCGACGCCGGCCTCGTGCCTCTCGTAACCCCCACCAGCCAGATTGTGGGTCAGCAGGCCGTGTTGCTTGCCCTCGACCGCCGCAAAGGGGTGGAGGATTACACCAACACCTCCAACCAGTTCATCTCGCTTGTCAAGGGTGAATATGGCCGCACTCCCGTGGCTATCGATCCCGCCTTCCGCGAGAAGATCACCGGCGACGCTCAGGAAAAAGCCTACGACGTGTCGAAATACAAAAAGCCCGAAAATCCCGAGATTGCTGAGCTCGGCGGAGTGAAACTTGCCAAAAACAAGGAGGAATATCTGCTCATGGAGCTTCTTCCCGCCGTGGCCAACAGATTCCTCCGCAACCGCCGCAATGAGGAATATGCCGGCGAAATGGCGCGTCAGGCCGAGCAGAAAGCTGCCGAAGAGGCCGCCAAGCCCAAACAGGAGCCTATCACCGGTCCCGTGCTCAAAGCCCCGATGGGCGGCACAGTGATCGAAGTTAAGGTTAAGCCGGGCGACGCCGTCAAGAAAAACTCACCCCTGCTCGTCTATGAGGCCATGAAGATGGAAAATGATGTGCTCGCCGAGTTCGACGGCACAGTGAAGCGCGTCTTCGTGGTTCCCGGCGATGTTGTCGCCACCGATCAGGTTATGGTTGAATTCGAGTGATTCGTACTTCATACTTCATAACTCATAACTAAAACTTATCACTTATAAAGTCCGGCGGCAGGCTTACAAGCTGTGCCGCCGGACTTCTCAAATTTCCCGCTCTGTCATGAACTCCATCACTCTCACCAATCTTCTGCCGCGGGTGTTTCACGGCATGGAACATCAGCCCCCGGTGTGTGACTCGCAGATATGGCTGCGCGAGGTGACCTTCACCCGTGGCTGCCGTGTGTGTCTCAGCGCCGAGTCGGGAGGGGGCAAATCGTCGCTTCTCAGCTTTATTTGCGGAGAGAGAGACGACTACACCGGCAAGATAGAGTTCGACAACCGCGACATCCGCACCCTCACCCCCTCTCAGCGCGTGGAGATAAGGCGCCGGGCCATCGCGCTGCTGCCACAGGATATGCGCCTGTTCGGCGAGCTGACCGCTATCGAAAATATCGAGGTGAAAAACCGCCTCACCTCCGCCCTTTCGCCCGGGGAGATACGCTCCATGCTGTCGCGCCTCGGCCTCGAGGATAAAATCAATGTGCCGGTGAGCCGCATGAGCGTGGGCCAGCAGCAGAGAGTGGCCATCGTCAGGGCTTTGGCTCAGCCTTTCGACTTCATTTTGCTCGACGAGCCGGTGAGCCACCTCGACAGCCGCAACAATCTCATCGCCGCCGAGATGATAGAGGAGCGTGCGGCCGCCTCAGGAGCCGGAATCATCACCACCTCGGTAGGTAATCCGCTCATGATCAAAAACGCCGTTACAATCAAATTATGACACACCACAGACCGCATCTCTCAAAGCCTCTCTTCAGGCTGCTGCGCCACAACATTCCCGGGGCTCAGATTTCAGGCTATATTCTCGCCGGACTGATAGGCATGGCGATCGTAGTGATAGCGCTCCAGTTTTTCAGCGATCTCAACACTCCCGTCTCGAGCGGCGACACCGAGGCGCCCACCCGCTTCATTACCCTGAGCAAGAAAGTCAAACCCCTCAGCGCGGGCGACAACGGCTTTACCCCCTCCGAGATCGACCAACTACGCGCTCAGGCGCCCGTCAGAAGAGCCGACGGCTTTGTGGCGTCGCAATTCAACGTCACCGGAGCGCTTGAGCTTGCCGGCAGGGGATTCAGCACATATATGTTTTTTGAATCGGTGCCCGACAGCTATCTCGACATCGAGCCGAGAGGATGGGATTTCGACCCTCTGAATCCCCGCGCCGAGGTGCCGGTGATATTGCCGCGCGACTATCTTGCCCTCTACAACTTCGGTTTCGCGCCCGCGAGGGGCTATCCGCGCATTTCCGAGGATATAATTCAGGCGCTCCCGCTATCGGTCATTATCAGCGGCTCGGGGCGTCAGATCGAGCTACCGGCAAGAATAGCGGGCTTCTCATCGCGTATCAACACCATAGCGGTGCCACAAAGCTTCATGCAGTGGGCCAACGACACTTTCGCGCCCGGCGAGGAGCCGCTCCCCGAGCGTCTGATAGCCGAAATCGACGCCGACGCGGGCGATTGGGCCTCTGACTATGCCGCCGCCCGCGACTATGAGATAGCCGGCGCCGAAGACCCCTCGGGAGCCATAAGCGCGATTCTCGCCATCGTCACCTCGCTCACCGTGTCGGTAGGAGCCGTTATCTCGCTCCTGTCGTTCTTCATATTGCTGCTGATAGTGAGGCTCATGCTCGAGCGTAGCGCCCTAATGCTGCGCAAGCTCATCACTCTCGGATATTCGGTTTCCGATCTCTCGCGCCCCTACTGCGCGCTCGTGTGCGCCATCAACCTCGCCGTGTGGCTCCTCACTGTGGCTCTCAACTTCATAGCCCGCAGTCAGTGGCTCGGCGACATGCGCGAAATGGGGCTTGGAGGCGCTTCTCCCCTCTTTCCGCTGTTCATAGGTCTGGCCATAGCCGTAGTGCTGTCGCTGCTCTGCTCGGTGGCTGTGGTGAGAACCATGAGGCGTATTCGCGCGCCGCGCGACTGACCGCACGGAGAGGTGTGAAATTTCGCGTCGAAAATTTTTGAGCATCATCGGCGATTATTGTATCTTTGCAAAGACAAAGCGCTCTTTACGCGCACCACGTTTCAAAAATTATCCAACCAAAATCAATTCATTATGAAAAAGAAATTTATATGCACCGTGTGCGGCTATGTGCACGAAGGTGAACATGCTCCCGAAAAATGCCCCGTATGCGGCGTTCCCGCTTCTAAATTCAAAGAACTCGATGAGACCGAAGACCTCGTGTTTGTAACCGAACACAAAATCGGCGAAGCCAAAGGCACCGACGAGCAGATGATCGCCGACCTCACCGCTCACTTCAACGGCGAATGTGGCGAAGTAGGCATGTATCTCGCCATGGCCCGTCAGGCCGACCGCGAAGGCTATCCCGAAATCGCCGAAGCTTTCAAGCGCTACGCATTTGAGGAAGCTGAACACGCTTCTAAATTCGCCGAACTCCTCGGCGAGTGTGTTTGGGACACCAAGACCAACCTCGAAAAGCGCATGGCTGCCGAAGCAGGTGCCAACGAAGACAAGATGCGCATTGCCCGTCGCGCCAAAGAGCTCGGCCTCGACGCCATCCACGACACCGTTCACGAAATGGCCAAAGACGAAGCCCGCCACGGCCAGGGCTTCCAGGGCCTCTACAAGCGCTTCTTCAAGAAGTAATCACAACTAAAACCGAAGCCCGGTAGGGCTTTATTGGGCTAATTAGTCTAATTGGGCTAATTAGCCTATTTTTTTCGATATTCTATGCGGGCACGAGTCATCTGCTCTCTTATTCCGCCCATTTCTAAAAAATCTTTCTTTGCCCTGTCGATCAACTTTCTCAAAAACACGTCAGTCTGGCGAATCAAAGTGATGGCAAGATTAGATGCCATCTCAGCATTACATTTCTCAAACAAATCCCGATAATAGGCCGAATCAACATTAGCTGTGCATAAGGCTCTGAGCCTTTCAAGCCTCTCATTTCCAATTTTCCATTGCGGCAGACCATTAACCCTGAGATAATCTTCATAGTCGAGCAAGAGTTCCTGAAAAGAGGCTCTTGCCACATTGAGCAGCTTAATCTCTGTCTCGCGCGAGGTTGTCGAAGCAGCCGAGCCCTCGGCAATGTTCTGCTTGCCGCTCCGAGCCGCCTGCACCATCTGATCGACGGTGCGATCGCCTCTTGAAAGATATTTGCGGGTAAACAATACAGTGACATCATAAATACACTCAGCCTTCTGAAAGGTGATAAGATCTCTGAAATTACCCTTCTGAGGCAGAAACCCCTTTAGAGAATCATTATTAACCATATTAATATTATTAGGTTGCAAAATTAGTCAAATTTGTCTAATTAGCCTAATTTGACCAATTAGTCAAATTACTCCAGTTGGCCTTATTACCAAAAAAAATCGGGGTCAGCAATCAATCGATTGCTGACCCCGATTCTATTAGGGAACCTGATTAAATCAGGTGAGATTTCTTATCAAGCGCCCTTGGTGGGAGTGATAGTGAGGGTAGCATAGCCCATGAATACGTGGCTGCCCCAAGCGTAATCTACATAGTAGGGGATGAAGATGTAGATGTTCTGGTTGGTAACAGTCTCGTTGTTGTAATACTTGCAGGTAGCAGCACCGATAGTAGTTACATCAAGGAGGGTAGCACCGGTAGCGTCGCCGATTACTACATAACCGTTAGCGTCGGGAGCGATTGAGAACTCAAGTGAGAGGTAGGGGAACTTCTCAGAGAGGAGCGCTGCGGTGTTAACGTCGTTAGCATAGCTTACGGTGATGTTCTTGGTGTCGATGGTGATAGCGCTGAGCTTGTAGTAGTTGGCTACGTTAACGCCGTTGTAAGTGTTAACTGAAGTAACACCGGTGTTGGCGTTGGTGTTCCAGAGCTTGTTGCCCTGCCAATCCTGCATAGCGAAGAGCTTGCCGAGTGAGAAGGTTGAGTTAGCTTCGTCGCTGGCGTCCTGGATGGTAACGTTAGCGGGCTGAGCAAGAGCGTCAACGGGACGGAATACCTGAGTCTTATAAGCGAAGTCGTTAGCAACGGGGATAGCGCACTCGTTGGTACCATAGGTAACCTTCATGAGGATGTTGAGGTAGGTGGGGTTAGCACCATTTACGCCGGCAGCGTTGAGCACGTATTTAGCGTTATCAGTGGGTTCGCCGCCGGGAGTGGTAGCGCCACCATAAACGAGTTCGGCAGTGTTGGCATCGCCATCAGAATAAGAGATACCGTTGTTGATCACAGCGATGGTCTGAGCAGCGCCTTTGTCGCGTGTAGCAACGAGGGTGTAATCGTCAGCACCGAGGCCGAGAGTGAGGTTGAACTTCTCACCGTCAGCAGCTGTGTAAGAAACAGCGGGCTGAGTGGGAGCGAAGCAGTAGGTCTGTGACCAGAGCTTGCCGAGATAAGCGGGAGCGCCGGTGATATTAACCTTGTTACCAACCCAGATGTTGTTCATGTTCATGCTGTAAACGAGGATGTCGTTCTTAGCTGAAGGAATAGCGGGGTTCATTACAACAACCTCAGCAGTTCTCCAGTAAGCAGCCTGCTTCTCAGCGTAGTTAACGGTCTCGAGACCCTTAGCGTTAACTGTGAAGCCGATGTAGATGTAGTTCTGGAAGGTCTTGTGCTTGAAGCAAGCATAGAGAGTCTTGCTAACGGGAGTAGCGGTTACAACACAGAAGGGAGTCTTGTTGGCTTTCCAGAGAGCGTCGTTGTAGTAGAAGTTCTCATACTGAGCCTTGGTGATGGTCAGAGTGAGGTACTGAGTGGTGATACCGGTTGTGCCGTCGGGGTTCCAAGCGAAGGTACCGAAGTTACACCAGGTGTTGTTGATTGACTTGGTGAAACCGGCCTGGAGGTTGGTACCGGCAGCCTGGTTAGCATCAGCTACGCAAACGTAGTTGTCACCAACCTTAACATAAGGAGCGGTAGATACGAGCTCATACTCGTTTTCGAACTGAGTCTTAGAGATGTTGATCTCTGAGAGGAGCTGACCTGCAACCTGTTCCCAAGTTGAAGAGATGCTCTGATTATCGCAAACGTAGGGAAGTTCCTTAGCACCGAGGTCGATTTCGATGGTTGATGAAGGAATTTCAGCAGCTTCTTCTACGAGTTCGAGTTTAATGTACTGACCGATAACAACATTGCCTGCACCGTCAACGAGGGTTACAACCACGATGGGCTGACGACCGATGTTAGACTTGTTGCTAACGCCAACGTTGGTTACGCTCTGGTTAGCAGCGGTGTAGTAGCAGGGAGTGAATTCACCGGTAGTTTCGTTAACCTGACCGAACATATCTTCGCGAGTCTGGCTGGTACCACGAGTGTACTGGAGCATAGCGAAGCGGGGGGTAAGACCATACTGTTCAGCAATCTGAGCGAGGCTAACGATGTTGTTGTTATAACCAACTTCATTGTTGTTAGCATAGTCGCCGAGGTTGTTGAAGTCATAGTTAGCGGTAACAACGCTGAGGAGTTCAGCGAGGTTAGTGGTCTTGTCGTAGTCAACGTTAACGTTTACAACCTTCTGAGCAGCATTATCAGCGGTGGTGTAAGGCATAAGAAGAGTCTTATCGGTTACGCCGTTGATGTAGTTGTCATAGTAAAGACCCTGACCTGAGTTAGCAGTAGTTGTGATGGTACCGTTGTTTTCTTTTGCAAATACAAAGTATGCAGCGAAGTCCATTGCAGGAACGATGGCAGCATAGTTAGAAGAAACGAGACCATTGTCGGGGAGCTGGCAAACAAATTTCACCATGGTGAATTTGCCGTAGTTCTCATAACCAGTCCAACCGGCAGCCTGAAGAGCGTCAGCAAAATCGGGACCGGCCAGACGAGAGAAGTAGTTGTAATACATTGTATTACCGGTTTCTTCATCTGTGAAGAGGCTGCTGGCGCTGGTAAGAGCGGGGAATTTGAGCTCGAAAGGATCGTTAAATTCGTATCTGAGGGTGATTACACCATCATTAACAGTAGCACCACCGGGAATGATGGAAGCCTTAGCTGCACGAGAAATAACTTCTTTTTCAGAAGTGAACAAACCAACCTTCAAATTAGCGATAGAAGCGTTGGTGGGGTTCATGTTATATTCAAGCACGTTGTATGCGCTGGGAGCATATAAAGCCTTGCCTGAGTTAGCATAGCTTGCGGGCTGACCCTTAACGATGGTATAGGTGGGACCACCGGTTACAACAGTGGGATTGCCGTTAGCGGCAACAGCAGCCTTAATGGGATAGAGAAGGTTGGTGTAGCGGGCAGCTTCGATACCGTTAACATAGAGTTCGGGTTCGAACTCGAGGCCACGGAGCTGAGCGTTCTTCTGAATTACGAGGGGCTGGAGGCCTTTGCCTTCGGCATCTTTAAGACCGTAGATGGTAACGGTTTCGCCATTGTCAACAGCGGTGATGCCTTCTTCTGAAGCGGGACGCCAGGGTATATCGGTTTTGGTCTTGTTAGTACCGTTTACGAGATACCAGTAGCCGTCGGCTCCGGGCTCATAGTAGTTGCCTGTGTCGCCTTTGTCACCCTTGTCGCCCTGAGGACCTTGAGGACCCTGGGGGCCGGCAGGACCGGCAGGACCTTGAGGACCTTCGGGACCCTGAGGACCGGCAGGACCGGCGGGACCCTGTTCGCCCTGGGCACCCTGAGCACCGGTTTCACCCTTGTCGCCCTTGTCACCTTTGGGACCCTGAGCGGGATACTCGGTAGCAACACCATTGCAAGCCCATACATACTTACCGTTTACGGTTACGATGGTCCAAACGTCGGCGTCTTTGCCGTTCTGACCATTCTCACCATTGGTTACGGTGTAGGTTTTGCCGTCGCTGAGGGTGAAAGTCACGCCTTTTCCATCCTGAGCAACGTTTGTGATAACGCATCCGGAGTTGATCTTGTCTTGCATCTCCTTGATGCTCTTGTTCATCTCATCGATCTGGCTCTGGAGATTCTGGATATCGCCGTCATAGTCCTTACAAGAGGTAAATGACGCGGCCATGCCGAGAGTCAGCAATGAGAAGAACGAAACTTTAAGAAAAGTTTTTCTCATAGAAAGTTAAACTTGTTGATTAATAATATATTATTAAGCTT
>JAIDXU010000189.1 GCA_029058455.1 Paramuribaculum sp. | reverse complement strand
ATAACATCCTATCTCTAAATATGTTATTTAATTCCCTACCATTTCTTTTATTTTTCCCGATTGTGGTAATACTCTACTGGGTCTTACCTCACAAGTGGAGAAACCCAATGCTGTTAGTTGCCAGCTATTATTTTTATATGAACTGGAAACCAATCTACGCATTGCTGATTCTGCTGTCTTCGCTTACGACATGGGGATGTGCTTTGATGATGGAGAGACATCAGGAGAAGAAAAAGTTATGGCTGACAGCGTGTCTGGCACTGAATTTAGGCATTCTCTTTGTATATAAATACTTAGGATTCGCAGCCACTTCGCTTCACGACGCATTAGACGCTATCGGGATTGGGATATATGTGCCTGATTTCACATTGCTGCTGCCGGTTGGAATTTCATTTTATACGTTTCAGGCTGTTGGTTATACAATTGATGTTTACCGAGGAGATTTGCAGGCGGAACGTAACGTAATGACATATTTGCTGTTTGTATCTTTCTTCCCTCAGTTGGTGGCAGGCCCTATTGAACGTGCAAAAAACCTGTTGCCTCAATTCCACACGGTTCATCGTTTTAACGGCTACAACTTCATTGACGGATTAAAACTCATGGTATGGGGCTATTTCATGAAACTGTGTATCGCTGAGAGTGTAGCACCTTATGTCAATGCGGTTTATAACAACATTGATATGCACACCGGCAAATCTATATGGCTTGCCACTTTATTCTTCACCTTTCAGATATTCTGTGATTTCGGAGGATATTCTCTCATAGCTATCGGCACAGCGCGATGTGTTGGGTTTAATCTGATGCAAAATTTCCGCCAACCCTATTTAGCTCATGATATAAAAGACTTTTGGCGTCGCTGGCATATCAGCCTGTCATCGTGGTTTACCGATTATGTATACATTCCTCTTGGCGGCAACCGTTGTTCGACGGCAAAACATCATCGCAATCTTTTTCTCACATTCCTTGTCAGCGGATTATGGCATGGTGCCAACTGGACATTTGTTTGGTGGGGCATTTATCACGGGTTCCTACAGGTATGTCTGTCTCTTAAGCGCAAATTCCTACCGTTAAAATTACACTTTGGAAAAATCGGAACCATTGTTTCAATGGTAGTGACATTTATTGCAGTAATGATCGGCTGGGTATTGTTCCGAGCCAATTCGATAGCCGATGCAAAAACCGCACTTATAAAAATGGCACACCCCGGAGGCATGTTGTATAACGGAGAAGGAAAGCCTGCGATTCTTTTACCCCTTGTGCTGATAGTCTTACTTGTAATCAGAGAAATACGCAATGAGCGCCAACATAAATTTCGTCTCACAAGCCACGATAATCTTTATATAAGCGCTATTTCAACAGCTCTTTTGGTGATAGTAATTCTAATGTGCGCCCACTTTGAAAGTGGTCAGTTTATTTATTTTCAGTTCTGATTATGAAACGATTAATAGTTTGGTCGATAATCATCATCGTTACTATCCTTGTGCTTGATATATGTTTCGGAGTGATGTTTAACTCCCACATGAAAAATCACACATTGCCGGGTGACTATGAAATGACTGACCATATATTGCGAAACTCTGACAATGAGGATATAGTCGTGCTTGGAAGTAGCGTGGCTCTTAACAGCATAAACACTAAAACGCTGCAAGACAGTCTGGGCATAAAATCTTTTAACGGAGGCGCAAACGGTCAATCATTTCCGTTTCATCTCACTCTCTTAAAATCAGTGCTTAGCCAACATGCTCCAAAACATATTATATTGGGCATCATACCTGACAATCTTTCAACCACCGGAAAAGGAGCTCGCTATAATTTCTTGGCGCCATACTATGGTATGGGTATTTCAGATATTGACAGTCGCCTTGAAGAAGGAGACGCAATAGAGAAAACACTGTTGAAATCAAACTTCTACAGACTTAACAGAATATGGTTCAGAATATTTCTCTATAACTTCGTTCAGGCAGGCATAAAGGGTGAAAATGGCTTTATCGCAAAGCCGATTCCGCCTCAGTTTCCAGAGCGAATGGAAATTGTTGAACATAAATCTATGTCAGACGAGCGACGCAATCAATTTGAGGAATTTGTGAAACTGTGTAAGGATAATGATGTTAAGCTAACCGTTGTCTTTACGCCTCAATGTATTACTTCAAATAATTCCGCCGAAGACCCCATAGTGAATGAAGTTCGGGAAATATGTAAGAAAAACGGCGTGCAGTTGTTTGATGACAGAATGATCGCACCATTTAATGATGACAACACCCTGTTTTATGACGACGCGCATATAAACATCAATGGTTCAAAAATATATACCGACACTATTTTAACCAGGCTAAAGTGAAATCGCTAAAAATATTAACAATATTCCTGTC
>JAIDXU010000188.1 GCA_029058455.1 Paramuribaculum sp. | reverse complement strand
CACATAGACCGATACTCCAAATTGTTTAACTATATAAATCATAAATATTTCCAATGAAAAAGACAAGAGAGATTTTAGTAAATATAACCCGCGAGTATGATACACGCTTACATCGCTGGATTACGGTTAAACATTATGTTTGCTGGTAGTCTATACTAAATTTGCTCCTACTCCTGTTTTCTTCTCTTATACTTGGTGCCACTCTGTTCGGGGTAATTTCGTATAAAGTCACTAAAATTTATTATACTTTTGCTCCTGCGCCCAATCGCACGGGTGCAAGCCCTTGAATTGAAAAGTCGGCCGAAAGTCCGAGAGCCTTCAGGACTCTGACAATAGTTGCTATTGTCAGGTTTCGGCCGCTTTCAATTTTTGAAATCTGAGCAGTCTGCACTCCGACTCTCTCCCCAAGTTCTCTCTGAGTAAGATTCTGCGCCTTACGAGCCTCTTTGATAGAGGCTCCAATCAAGGCGGCCTCTACATCGGCTTCAAAACTCTCTCTTTCCGGAGTGCCACGCTTGCCGATATGCTTATCGGTCATTTCTTCTAAAGTATAAAATTTCATCGCCATATTACTTTTGATTGAAATACTCGGTTCGTATAAGTTTTGCTCTCTCAATCTCTTTGTGAGGAGTCTTTTGCGTCTTTTTTATGAATCCGTGAGTAGTTATTATAAGAGCTTGCTCATCTCTATCAAAAAAAGACAGCAGTCTATATGCAATCCCGGAAAATAGAGTCCTGAATTCCCAAATATCAGTTCCCTCAAGTTTCTTGAATAATTCCTTATCAATCCTACCGGCAGCTACCAAATTGATATTATAGAATATCTTGGCTTTAGCTTTCGGATCAATACCCTCGAGAAACTTGTCAACCTCCTCAGAGATTATCACCTTGAATTTCCTGGATTGTTCCATTATTAACTACTTTATTTACTTACAAAGGTATAAAATATTTTCCATATATGGAAAATTACGACTAAAATTTTTCTATTCCACATCAAAATAATATAGGCCGTGACTTCATCTGAACCACAGCCTATATTATTTATATTACAGTATGAATCAGGGGATAAGCACTTTCACAGCCTTTCCTCCGGCAGTCACAATCACGGCATTGCCCGAAGGAATGTTAAAGCTCAGAGTTGATGCGCTCTCGGCTTTACGGGCAACAAGACGCACACCGGTAACTGAATAGATAGCCACGGTGCATGACTCCGAAACTTTAACGTTGACAGCGCCCGGAGTAACGGTAACAACAGCACCCTCATTCTCCTGAGCTGATTCTATTCCGGCTGACGACAGATCAACCATGCGATATTCCGAATATGCCGATTCGCGGGGTTGACCGTTGAGATCCTTACCGAGCGACTTGATGCGGTAGGCATAGGTGGCATTCTCAGCCAAATTGTCAAACACACAATCCGTCTCGCCGGCATCGAGGGTTTTCTCACTCTCGGTCAGATATTGAGTATATCCGGCGGGGAAGGTCTGCGAAATATATAGATAGTCAATGAGGAACTGCAACATTCCTTTTGATTCAAACCTGATTGACTTTCCGGCCACACCATCGGTCATTTCCCAACTTTCCTCAGCCCAGCCATCTTCGCCGACGGTGAGTTTATGGCACACCAGCGAATAATCGGGAGCCATCGAATCCTCACGATAAACCGTAATCACATCGCCGGGAGTGCCATACACGCGGGTAGATACGGTATATCTGCCGTTGTCGGCCGAAAGGTCGAGTGCGGGAGAATAGAGATAGCCGCCGGTAGGGGGCCAGGGACGGCTACTCTTGGCTGTTCCGATCATTCCGGGGGCAATACGTGCGGCGGCGCCGGCCACTTCCCATCCGGGCATCACAGTGTAGTCGTCGAGCGAGCTGACATAATCGGGCACCTCAAGCGAACCTTTGTCGGCCTTGTCGAAATCATCGTGATATATATCCACCTTACCCTCTTTGTCAAAAATATTTACGAGGCAGTTTTCCACCACACATTCCTCGGCCTTATAGGGTGTGGCCCACGCAGCGCGATAGGAAACCGACGACAACACCTCAGCCTCGAGAGTGAGAGGCGCGAGGAAATCGTCAACTGTCTCAAGAATACTCTCCTCATCGGAGTTTAACGGCAGAAGGCAGTAGAAATATGCTTTCTCCGGGTCGCAGCCGGTCACGGTATAACTGCCTCCGCTCACCGGTGTCTTCTCAGCGAGATATTCGCGCTTGTCATAACCCACGGTGATTTCCTTGATAGCAAGATTGCCCGAAACACCTTCCGACTTGTGGAATATGATTTTAAGCGCCGAAAGATTGTTAAACAGATAACCGAAGTCATATTCGGGATTAGTTACAAACACTTCGGCCGAGATATTCATGATGATACCCATGCGCGAACCGTCGTTTTCGAGCAGATCGAAAGTGAAATAGGGATATTCATCACCACCGGCAAAATCGGCAAGCACGGCGGCGATATTGAGACTGTTGATAAATCCCTTCTGGCAGATAATGGTGATGGCGTCACCCTCCGAATCCATGAGCACACAATCCTTGCCGTCGATTTTCATGACGCTCTTTGAGCCGGTTGAGGTCACATCAACACCCCACATCGGAGCGAGCGACGCGGCAGCCTCGGCATCCACTGCACCATTCTTGATTATTGAGCTGAAGTTCTGGGCATCGCTGCCGGTCTGATCCTTACTGATCGAGAAAACCGAAATACGGGCATTGTCGGCATTTGTCCAGTTGGCCTTAAACGAATCACCGGTATAGTCGGTGTGGGCCAAAGGCACCGGAGTCTGTGCATAGCCGGCAAGCACTCCCGCCATAACGGTCACTAATGTGTAAAATTTCTTCATGTGATAATTTTTGGAATTATAAATTTTAAGCAATCTTTTCGGTGTGGATTTCACACCATATAAATTTTGAGCCGCAAAGTTACAAAAAATTTCTCACCCGCAACATATAGTTGTGCTCCATCATCGTGCGGCGCCAAAAATCAACTTCGCTTTGAGGGGATATATCCAAAAATCATTAATTTTGCAGCAGAAAGCAACTTGTAAAAAACGTAATGATCAGAATAATATGTCTGAGTGCCCTGCTGACATTACTGACAGCGGCCTATGCACACGCTGACGAGTCGGCTGACACCATCTCAGGGCAGAATCTCAGGGAAGTGGTAGTGACGGGCAACTCCGCCCGCCAACGCGTAAACGACACCCGTATCGGCGCACAGCGTCTTGAGCTATCAACACTCTCCGCCCTCCCCTCTTTCGGTGGCGAAAAAGACATTATCAAATCACTTGCTCTTCTTCCGGGAGTGAGAAGCGAAGGCGACGGAGGGGGCGGTTTTGAGGTGAGAGGCGGAAATTCATATCAGAATCTAGTTGTGCTCGACGGCATTACCCTCTATAATCCCTCTCATGTGATGGGCATTTTCTCGACTTTCAACGACAATGCCCTCGGAAGCGCCACTCTCTACAAAGGTCCTTTTCCCGCCGTATATGGCGGCGCCTCATCGTCGGTGCTCGACACTTCGCTCGCACCCGGAGATATGGAGAATTATCACGGCTCGGCCACGATAGGTATTCTTGCGGCCAAAGTCGAGGCCGACGGCCCGATTGTTAAAAACAAGCTGTCGGCGGCTGTAGCGGCCCGTCGCTCCTATGTTGACGCCTTCCTGAAAATGGTGCCTCAATATCGCAGCACGGTGATGAACTTCTATGACCTCTCGGCCAAATTGAGGTTCCGACCAAACGCCACTCATCTTGTCGACGCCGGTTTCTTCATGAGCCGCGACAATATGGCCGTTGACGACCTGATGGGCTTCTACTGGGGAAATCTCGGCGCGTCGCTCAACTGGGTGGCGCGTGGGGGCGACAGGCTCACTTTCACCACACTTGCGTCAATGACCCGGTTCACCCCCAAAATGTCGATGGATATAATGAACATGGATCAGACACTACTGACTTATATCCACAATTATTCACTTAGCGAGAAAATCGCTCTGCGGCTTGCCGACAACCACAACATTGAATTCGGATTGCGCTCACAGCTTCTGAAAGTCAAATCGGCCGAATGGCTGGTCAACAACTCGCGGGAAATAGAAATACGCTCTCTGTGGGAAAACGCGCTTTGGCTCGACTATACCGGTAAATTCGCAGACCGGCTGGAAATCGTTGCCGGAGCGAGACTTAACTCGGCGTCTGCACTCTCTCAACCACGATTTCACGAATTTGTAGCCCTCAACGGCACTCCGGCACAATTCGCGCCCAAGACATATATTGACGCCGAACCACGCCTGTCGCTGAAATACCTCCTCAAGCCCGATCACAGCCTCAGAGCCGGATTTGGTCTCGCCTCTCAGAATCTCCATGCCCTGCGCCTCAATAACACATCCTTCCCCTCCGACCGCTTCGCGCTGACCTCGGCCTATGTCAAACCCGAGCGCGCCACCCAGTGGGGACTCGGCTATAACGGCATGACCCCTGACGGCAGTTATGACTGGAGCGCGGAAGCCTATTTCCGTGGCCTAAGAAATGTATATGACTTTAAAGACGGCCGCAGCACTCTCTCTGACATAGCACTCGAAAACATTATTCTCGGCGGCAAAGGGCGCAGCTACGGCATAGAGCTGATGTTTCGCAAAAACACCGGCCCTCTCACCGGCTGGGTGTCATATACCCTGTCGCGCACACAGACCCGTATTGCCGGCATTAACGACAACAGGTGGTATAACGCCTCAAACGATCACCGCCATGACTTCACCGTCACCGCAATTTATCGTCTCACCGACAGGTGGACCCTCTCCGGCTCATGGCTTTATCTATCAGGTCAGCCTCTCACAGCCCCCGACGTGAAATATGAGATAGCCGGAATAACATGCTACTATTATTCGGGACGCAACACCTATAAGACACCACCAATACACCGCCTCGACCTCTCGGCTTCATACTCTCACGAAGGGAAACGGTTTTCCTATCAATGGGATTTCGGCATCTACAACGCCTATTGCCGTTATAATCCCTATATGATATATTTTGAAGACGACCCCTCAAGTCCCTCCGGCACGAGAGCTGTTCAGCAATCACTCTACGGTATGATTCCCTCGGTTTCCTACACACTGAAGTTCTGACGCCATGAAGATACTTGATATTATCCTTGCAACCATTCTCTTGACAGGTCTGATTTCCTGCAAAAAAGAGCTCGACATAGACTATCACGACATTGAGCCGCTCACAGTGATCGAGGCTGAGCTGACACCCCTCGGCATTAATGTCGGCATCACCCTTACAACTCCTATGGACGAGCCTATGAATCTCACCCGCCTCACCGACGCCTCGGTTACACTCACTGATCTTTCGGCTGATACTACCTATATCCTCACAGCGGGCAATGACGGCTTTTTCACCGATTCAACTCCCGGCATTACAGGACACCGCTACCGGCTCACGGTGGTGCGCGGAGAAAAGAAATATGAGGCCGAAACGGTGATGTATTCCCCCGCCGACTTTCTCAGCCTCGGATTCAACTGGATAAGAATGCCCTACGATCATGTTGCGGTGCTTCAGGCGCAGTTTCGCGACATTTCCGACAACGACGATTACTTCTGGATAAAAATCTACCGCAACGATAAAATCTATCAGTGGAGTGAGATTAACGACAACGGTGCCGTTAACGGCCTGCTAACTTTCGTTACCATGACATCGCGCAAGGATACCGAGGAAGAGGATGAGAGCGAGGTGCTCTATGACGGCGACGTCATTACCGCCACAGTCTCGGCTGTCTCGCGCGAGATGTATTATTATATCGAAGCCCTGCAAAACGACAGCAACGGCCCGGCGATGTTTTCAGGCGACAGATGCCTCGGCTATTTCATAGCCACGTCGCCGGTTGAGCGGTCGGTAGTGTTCCGTCCCGACGAGATTCCTTTCTATTAAGGTTGGCGTAAAGGCTGTTTCCCCGATTAATCCCGATTAATCAGGATTAGTCCCGATTCTCCTCAACCCGTTACAATTCGGATAATCGCTGCAACCCCAGAACTCACGCCCTTGCCCCTGTCCCCTCTTCTGCATTCTTTTCAGCATCGGCTTTCCACACTTCGGGCATGCCGGAGATTTGGCCGCTACAGCCTGAGCCTTTCTGGCCTCGAGTCTCTCGGCTGTCATATTCTCCGTAAATCCACCCGTTTGTCTGAAACTTTCAAGTTGACTCTTGATCTGCGACTGAAGCATCTTGTTCTCTCGCAGACATAACACCAACAGGGCATTTGCCGCCGTTTGGGAATCACTGTTTTTCAGCCAGTAATCAATTTTGGCTTTCTGTGCAAGAATATGCTTTGCAGCGTCATGCAGATAACTGTTGCTATACTGCGGCGCGTCAAGGCGCATCTGCCATATCGCTTCGCGGTCAGGATGACCGATAGGCCAGATCTCGGCATTCTTTCGTAGCAGAAAGTTGAATATGTCGCCTTGCAGCTCATCAAAGCTTGCCCGTGCCACATCCAGCAACCTCATCTCGGTTTCGATAGAAGTTGAATGGCGTGCGGATCCTTCCGCTATATTCGCCACTCCACATCGGGCTGCCATCACCATCTGGTCATACAGGCGCCTGCCGGGATCCATGCGGTAATCTATAAACTTGTCACAGAAATCCTGTGTGGCAAGCTGAATGATATTGGCGAAAATCCATGAATTAAGCCAATAATAAGACTGCGAAAACTGAATATTTACTCCCATATCATATTCGGGTGGGTGAGAGGTTATTTGCAAAGTTGCGAATAATTCCCGAAACCTCAAAGCATTATGCTATAAAACATCTTTGTGCAATAAAGCGGGCCGCCCCCGCGTCGGGATGTGACGCGGGGGCGGCGATATTAAGGGTTGTTCACGCGGTTAATGAAACCGCCTGAGACTTATTTCAGGTCGGAAGCCTTGACAGCAACTTTCTTGCCGTTGACGATATAAATGCCGGGGCGTGAGATTGCCGACAGACGACGGCCTGTAAGGTCATAAATCACATTGTCGGCACCGTTGAGGTTGAAGTCGCTGCTATCGTCGCCGATATTCGAGATACCGCTGTGGGTTTTCATCGCATTGTTGAGAGCAACATAGTTGGTGTAAATGCGATCGGAGGCTTTGGTATAAACCTCAGCTTTCGACTCATCGGAGTTGAGGAGCGATTTGCCGTCAACAACCGATTCGTAGCACTCGAGGAGAAGGTCGCGGGTCACTTCGGGATAGCTCGGGAAGGGATCGCAAACAAATTCTACGTTTGAAATGCCAAACTCGGCAAGGCAGAAGTATTCGTGACCGCCGGCCGACATGCCGTCGTAGGTAGAGTGAACCATGAAGCGGATATAGCGGTAGGGCTTGTCGCACTTGATAGCGTCTGACACATAATCGAGACCGCCACCCATAGGCAGACCGCTTGTGAGCTTGGTAGCCACGCTCCACTCGCTGTTGTCGTTGCTCACATAAACGGTCACAGTCTTGGGCGCACGCGAAGTGGTGCCCGAGCGGGTTGTGTAGTTGATCGAGAACACATCCATTTCGTTGCCCTCTCCGAGATCAACGGTGATGTGGTGGTCGAGCTTGTCGGAACTGTTCTTACCCGAGTAGTCGGAGTGGAAGAACGTAGAGCCGTCGCCGTCGAGAATCACATTCCATGACACGAACTGCTCGCCATAGGTGGTAACGGTGTTCTTGGCATTTGTCGAGATCATACCGGGGGTGAGATTAACGGGAGTGTATTTGTTACCCACGTTACCGGCCTTGGCCATGAGAGCCTCGGTGCGGTGGATATTGGTATTGAGCTCGGAAACGCTGTTGCTCATCTCGTCGGTATCTACAAGATGGATTGTCCACTGTGAGGCAGCCTCGTTGGGAGTCCATGCAAGGATAGCATTGTTGCCGGAGTTGACATTGAGGCTGAGATTATTCTCGCCGTTGGCCTGAATAGCATAAACGCCAAACGATTTGAGAGTAATGGTGAAGGGCACCTTCTCATCACCCATCGGGAACTTACCGCTCTTTTCGGGGGCAGCCTGAATATAGCCATAGGAGAGATTCTTGATATAGTAGTTGTTTTCGCCGGGAGCCTTCTCAAACTGCCATTTCACTGCGTCGAGCTTGCTGGTTGAAGAGCCTTTGCGAAGCTCGTTCTTCGAGCCCATGAGAGTGTTGCGCGGGAAACCTACATTGTCGATACGGTAGGTGTTGCCACACACTATCTCGATCTTCGAATAGGGATCTTCCTCAACATTAAACACCTCGCTCGAAAGGTTGGTATAAGCTACATAGAGATCTGAAGTGCTTGTAGATTTGTCGGCAAGGAGAGTCTGCAGAGTCTCGATGAGTTCGGGAAGGTTGATCACTGCGTCGGGACGATAGTAGCCCACCATCACATCCTCGGCATTAGCCTTCGAGATGATGTCGTTGGCACGGCTTATCATGGTGTTGCAAAGCTGACTGCGCACCTCGGGGTCATTATCCCAGGCTGTCTTGACCTCTTTGAGCTTGCTGTCTGAATCAACGCTATAGATCTTGGCGGTGCCGCGAAGAATCTGCATTATGGCGTCGGTGCTGAGATCAAAGGTGAGATAGTTCGAGAAGCCGATAAGCTTGTTATTGTTGTCATAAACAATGAAGCCTACGCCGCCTGTGCCGCCTGAAACCTTAACGGTGTTGCCCTCGATCACATAGCTGTATTTGCCGTCGGAAACTGAGCCGTTGACAAAGTCCTTTATGCCGCCGAGATCACCGCAAAGCTCTTTTTTCCATTCGTTGCTGTAGCTGGGACGGTCGCTGCCGATACGGTCATCTATAAAGATTAGAGCAGGATTTTTGGGGAATTTAAATGCGGCGATTTCATCTCTCACGGCCTGGGCATCCTCGGGGGTAAGGCTCAGGTAATTCTCGGAGTAATCACCCACATAATAGTTATCGAGAGGCACGAAGAAGCCCCAGCTTTCGAAGAAGTCGGTGAGGTCTTCCTGAGCGGCTATACATGCCATCTTGGCAAAATGGAGCTGGTCGTAGCGGGCACTCATGTAATAGGGCTTCTGAATAGGCTCTCTACGCAGAAGTTCATAGAGACGGGGGTAGAATTTGGGATTCTTGCCGGCAACGTGATAGTAGCACCACAGCTGGAAGAACATGCGGGTGCAACCCCATGTGCCGTTTTCAAGATAAGTCTGACCGTTGTTAAACACCTTGGCCTGCGAGCTGGGGAAATCGGCGCGTGAGGTGGCGAGACCCTGATGCCATACAGCCACATTCGAGAAGATGTTATTTGAAATCTCGGTCGTACCCACGATCTTCATGGGAGCCTGATTGGTGTGGCCATACTCATGGGCGGGACCCCATATAGCGCCGCTGCTTACAGGAAGATTTAACAGAATGTCGGGCATAGTGCTCGGCTTATAGGCTGTCTCACCCCATGTTGCGTGCATATAGGGAGAACCGGGAGCGGTGATACCCACGGTCTTGGTGTTGAGATAGTCATAGAAAGTAGCCGAAACAATATCATCATCCTCGATAGGCTGATAGAGATCCTTAAACATCGGACCCTTCAGTTCCTCGGGGCTGAGGAGACCCATCACGGCACGTTCCTGAGTGATGAAATTATCCCATGCGGTAAGAATTTTGGGAAGATCGAAGCTAACGTTAGCCGGATCGAGAATCTCATAGAGACCGCGCTGCAGGCTGCCGGTACCCTCGTTGTTGTCATACTGGGGAATCATCGAGAAGTGAAGTATAACCCTGTTGCCCACGAGGTCAAAGGCATCATGTTTGGCACGGGTGCGGCAATATGCCCAGTCTTCGTTGGTGTCGGGGGTATAGAGAGCGTCGCCGATATAGTTGAAGAAACCGTTTACGTCACCACCCTCGATATGAATCTTGATGGGATCGAATTCTGAGATTTTGTGCTTGCGCTTGCCGCTGTTGTCGGTCACCTCTACGGTATAGAAGATATGCTGGGCAGACATGTTGGCATAGCTCGGAATCACGTTGAGACCCTCTTTAAGCTCAATGCCGGGATTTGAAGACTTGGTGTGATAGATACCGGTGAGACCTGCGAGAGTGAGGTGAGAACCATCTTTGGGAGCATTTTCAACCATCACAAAAAGTACATCGCCGCTATTGGCGTTGATACCTGTGGGGTTGTTGATATAGCTCCATGCCTGAATACCTGCGAGATTGGCGCCGAGGGTAGGATCGCTGTAAGGCTCATAGAGCTGCACACGATATTTCTTGGCATGTTTGGAGTCCCATTTCACATTGCCGTCGGTCGAGTTGGTCTCTTCCCAATTGTCGGTAGCTACCTTCACAACCATATTGCGGAGCGCCTCGGGGAGACTCTTCACTGTCTCGTCGGCCAGAAGCTGCTCTTTAGACTTTGAAGCATAGTCGGGGCGGAGTGTGGTGCAAGACTTGTCGGCAAAAACCTTGTCGAGAGCGGCCTGCCATGCGGGAACCGATTTTTCCACATCGGCAAAAATGCTCACCTTGTCAAGAGCGGCCTGAAGATCCTCGGCGCTCATCTCCACCTCCTGAAGAATCCACTGGGAATTTTCATTGCTTGCTTCCCAGCACACAATCACATTGCTGGCGTCGGCATGGGCATAGCCGTAGGTGCTGCTGTGACGCGCGCCGCGAATCACATAGTTGCTTCCCTGACGGGTAATGGTGAGAGTAGAATTGTTGCCCGGTTCGCTGTCCCATGTCCACGGAGAAGAAGTAGCTGCCGAAGTAGCGAGATACTTACCGTTATTGAGAGAGCGCAAGGTATAGCGGCCGTTGGAGGGCGACTCGGCATACCAACACTGCGACATGAGGTCGGGATTGGTTGCGCTTACAACCACATTTTCGTAGGGTGCTTGCGCTGTCAAGGCTGTGTTTTTGCCCGCGTTGATGAACCTAAACACTTTTCCGGCCGCGATCTTGTCACTCTGACCGAAAACGCTTAGCGATGTCAACAACGTTGCGGCAAACCACAACACCATTGTCATAGTAAGTTTTTTCATGGGAAATAATGAAAGTTGATAGATATAAATGATTTATTATTAATTACTTGATAGATTCAGCCATTATGTCATTTCACCGCGGAGTTTAATCCGTGGCGTATAAAATCTCTGATATGGCCACTAAAATTACTAAAAAAGTCGGTAATTATTGCAATTCTCAGCAAATTATCTCCAATTTAACATTAATTAAAAACCCCTGCAAAGTTCAAGTTGTCTTACATGGAATCCATTATATTTAAAAGATATCGGAGTGAGAACCTGTACGGAGCATAAGAAGAGTAAGTGAGGTATCATTTTGCTCCCATACTAATAGCCAATCACTATTCCGGCCATTAATATGACATTCCCATAATCCGGCGTAGCTTCCCGACAATTTATGTGGACTATATTCGGAAGGAAGCGTTCCCGTCTCAACTAAAATTTGAATTGCTTCCTTCAACATATCAAGAGGCAGACCGCGCTTTTTCAAGCGTTTATAATCTCTTTTGAAACTTCCTGTATAATCAATAGAATAAGACATTAATCATTTGTTGAGCTGGTTAAACAAGTCATCAACATTATCAGCATGATAAACGCGACCGGATTTGACATCTTCCAATGCCTTATCAATACCGGTTTTCTTTTTGCTAACAGGTTTTGAGATTGTTACACTATCGAATTTAGCTAAAAGTTTCTTGATAAGTGAAGCTTCCTTAGGATCGGTAATCGTTAACGTTATCTGAGTCATGGCAGCTTTACATTTAAAAGTATTTTTCAATCAAAACGGTATCACATTGTCGAATATTGACATGCAAAGTTATACAGGTTTTTTGACTTTACAAAAAATCACGCTATATATAAGTGATTTTTAATAGCATTAAACAATTAAAAGCCCTGCAAACTTCCCGTACTTATTATAAGAGATAAGGGTGGGGATCAGAGGCCGGTGAGGTTGCGCACGATTGTCCAGCCAATGAGAAATATGAGGGTGAGCATGACGACGCGAGGGCCGTTGAGTATGTCGTGCATTCGTCCTTTGCGCCCCGAGACAAACAGCATGATTATCAGCGGAAGGGTAATGACAAGCGCTGCGTTATAGTACCATGCAAGAGAAATATCACCGTGAAGCAGTGCGTGAAGCGCTCGCTGCGTGCCACATCCCGGGCATTTAAACCCTGTTAGCATAAGCCACGGGCAACGTGGAAACCATCCTGTATCGGCAGGGTCAAAAAGCCCGTAAACAACAATCACCGCCACCGCAATCAAAACGATTGCGATGACAGTGATTCTGTTTCCTACTACCGGTTTACTCAAAGTCAGACGGAGAGCAGAGAGATTATCTGAAATGCCATTACAAAGGGCAATCCGATAAGACCCACAACGAGCGAAATGATGAGCCACGTCATTGTGTTTTGAGAGGCTCGACGGGCGGCGGCATAATCGCCGGCGGCATTGAGGTTGGATGTCTTGGATGAATAGACCAAAGCCACTATTCCGGTGATGAAGCAGCAGCACACGGTGGCGAGCAACGCCCATGCGAAATAGTTGTCGGCCGGCTTGTCGTCATTGACCGGCTGACAGGCTCTTTCGGCCGATGCAGTCCTGTGGCCCTCTGCGGGGGGAATACAACCCTCCAGCTCGGGAATTTCACCTGCCGTGGTCCACTTCTCCATGCCGTTCTGCCACACCGGGGTGTCATGGCTCAGAGGGAGCCTTTTGAGATCATCGAGACTCATCGGGCCGAGTCTCACGCCGTTGAGTATAATCCAGTAGCTCATATCAGAAGAATTTTTCTTCCTGACCGGTAATATCACTCAGCAGATTGTTGGCAAGACGTGATGCTCCGATACGGAAATAGCTGTTGTTGAGCCATTTTTCGCCGAGTATGTTTTTAACCAGACAGTAATATTTGAGGGCATCGTCGGTTGTTGACACACCACCCGAAGCCTTGAAACCAACCATATTGCCGGTCTGCTCATAATATTCTTTAATGCACTCGCACATCACATAGGCGGCTTCGAGCGAAGCACCGGGATAACCCTTTCCGGTGGAGGTTTTCAGGAAATCGGCACCGCTATAAAGGGCCAGAATCGAAGCGTCACGAATGTTCTGCGCGGTTTTGAGAGCGCCGGTTTCGAGTATCACTTTCAGGCGTGAACCGCGGCATGAGTGTTTGATTTCATCGAGCTCGTCGCACACCTCCTGCCAATCGCCGTCGAGAAAGTTGCCGAGATTTATCACCACATCTATCTCAGTGGCGCCACCCTCTACTGCAAGAGCGGTTTCGGCTACTTTTACCTCGGGGAAAGTCTGCGAGGTGGGAAATCCTGCCGATACGGTGGCGATACCCACATTGCTCACGTCGAGCACAGTGCTTACCACCTGGGCGAAGTTGGGATATACGCAGATAGCGGCCACGTTGGGCAGATCGCCGTGTTCGGTCTCGAAATCGTTGACGCGCTCGGTAAACTTGGCCACGCTCACGGGTGAGTCGGTGGTGTTGAGAGTGGTGAGGTCAATGCAGTTGAAGATAGTCTTAAGCACCTCGGGACTACGCTCCGCCGCGTAATTCTCAACTATCTTGGCTACCTTTTCGGCCACAGCCGCATCATCGGTCAGAACGGTGCTTTTGGCGACCGTATCATGATATTTGTCTGACATATTATTCTGTTGTTTTTTAGTGTCTGAATAAAACGTTTATATCAGTATCTGCGGTTCACTGGCCGGTGGCACCCCAGTTATAGGCGGAAGCTGATTTAAGACCTGCCACGCCAAAATATTTCTCGATATTACCCTTGATAGTAACCTGTTTGGAGAGGTTGCCGGGATTGCTTGAAAGGTTCAATGCGCTGCGCACCGCACCCGAGGGGAGCTGCACGGGAATGCACTTCGCCACGTCGGTCACATCGGGAGCATCGGCAATCAGGATATTGGTGCCCGAAGCAGCCTCGGTAGAGAAATGGGCACCGGTCTGAATACTCATGCCGTCGACCGAGCCGACTATATAGCCGGTGACATAGACGTTAGAGTAGGTTCCGCCGGCATTGAAAGCATTGATTGCAGCGGCAACGTTATAGGGAGACTTGGCAGTTCCATCGCCTCCGCCCGGCACATCAGGCACGTCGGGATTGTCGGGAGTCTCGGCGGCAGAAGCTCCGATGAGCACATCGTCGATTCGATAGGTAGTGTAATTGTCCGAAGCCTTGGCGGTGTAGCGGAAACCGATATAAATCACTCCCGAGAACTGAGCCAATGACAGCTGTCCCGAGGCGATAAAGTCGCTCCATGAGCCTGACGGCGACGGGATGGTGGGATTGAGCTGAGTGAGCTTGGCGGTAGCGGGATCGGGGGTGGTCATGACATAGACCGAAAGCCGGCCTTCGCCCGAATACCCCACACATGAGGTAAACGAAGCCACCTTTTCTTTCATACCGTCGACATTGAGCGCCGGAGTTATGAGCCAGCTGTCGAAGCCTGAGCCTGACGGAGTGCCGTTATAACCGGTGCATGCGGCAAAGCTGTTGGAATTATAGCTTTGTATAAACCACGGCTTGTTTCCGTCAGGAGTCTTGAGAGTCCAGCCGGTCAGATTGCCGATCTTGTCGATAGAATTGAAATCCTGCGAGAGATATGTCACGGGGTTGTCGGGATTTACCGGATCGGGAGTAACGGAACCGCCCTCGATTTCATAATCGGTGGGATTCTTAACGCCGGGCATACCAACATATTTCATCACATCACCCTCTATGAGCAGTTTCTTGCCCAGGTTGGCGGGATTGTTCTGAAGGTTGAGGGCACTGCGTATGTTGCCGGTGGGAAGATTAACCGAAATACATTCGTTGAAATCCTTAACATCGGGTGTCGAGGCAAGGAGGAGGTTAGTGGCTTTGGTAGCCGGCACGGTAAACATGCAGCTCTCTTCGGCGGCATAAGTAAGGATGTCGGTATTTACCCAACCAACTATATAACCGGCCACCCATACCGACGAGCGCGCGGCTTCAGAGGTTGACGAGGGATTAAGGCCTCTCACCTGCGCGGGGCTGAGGGGCGACGATTTGGTGCCGTCGCCGTCGGCTATCGCACCGCCGGGCACTTCAACACCGGTTATATTAAACTCAGATGTGGTGCCCTTGTTGTCGGTGATGGCATAAGTGCCCATATCGCTGTGGAACGAGCCATAGACCATAATTTCCTTATGGAGATTCGAAGGATTGTCGCGCAGGTTACCAACCTTGCGGAAATCAGAACCCTGAGGCAGACGTATCAGCAATGAGGATTCAAGCGAGCGTGATGAAGCATCCTCGCCGATAATCAGGGTATTGTTGAGATCGAAAGGAGCCTCCCACTGAATATCGTCGGCGCTCCTGACCTCGGTTACGCCCGCCTTAACGGCACCGGTGATATAGCCTTTCACCCAGCCCATGCCCGATTTGCCGCGCTTCTCGATATCCACAACCTGAGCCACCTTATAGGGGTTGGTGCGGGTACCTACCGGAAGGGTGGGATTGCCTACATTGAGAATATCGTTGGTGTCGCGGAGCAGCAGCTGCCAGTTGGCTTTGGTGCCCGAGCCGTTATATGACAGGATACCCACCACGTCACACTGACCTGCAGGGAGTGTATCGCTCCAGAAGCGTGAATAGCCCGAAGTTCTGACTATCATCTCATTGCCCGAAGTATCTTTGAGCGTGCGGTTGGTGCTGACTTTATAAGCCGAGCAGTAAGAGGTTTTGCCTCCGTCAACAAACTCAACATTGTTGATTCTCACCAGCTGACTCTGCATAGCCATGAGTATGTCGGCTGTCTTGTCGAGCTGAGGAATTGTAACCGTAAGAGTGTCGATAGCGGCGGCATCGGGGAGCCCATCGAGCCATGAAGCCTCCTCAAACATCTCAAAGGGAAGGAAAGTGGCCTGCCATCCGTAGCTTGTGGAGTAATCGGGATAACCGAGCTGCTGAAGCGATGAATATTTGCCGATATATAGGTCGGTGAGGTCAATCACTACTTTCTGACCTATACGATAACGGGTGTAAAGCGAATTGGCATTGATCGAAATCGTGAGCGCGGCGGTCTCATCTTGAATCACGAGATTCTTGTAGATATTGCCGGCTTCGTCCGAGCTGATCACACGTCCTGATATTATAGTGTGTTCGCCCGATTCGGTCACGCCGATGGTGTCGATATAGTTGTCGGCGCTGTTCCAATATTGTTTCTTGAGATCGAGAATCGAGGTATTGGCCTTGACGGGAGCTTCGGGTGAAATCAGCCCCGGATTATCGAAATCATTGCTACACGACAGCGTGACCGAAGACAATGTCACCACTGCCGAAGTCAGAGCTGTGCAGGCTCTGAGCCTTGCGGAAAATATGTTGCTGATGAATTTCATCGTTGATAAGTGTTAGAGTGTGGAATTAATCGGCAATCAGTTGACTTTCACATACACGGCGGGGAGCATGTCGCCCGAATTGCTCGAAGGAGCGAAGTTGGAGAATTTCTCAACCCAACGTATCGTGTAGGAAGGCTTGAGAATGTTGGTGATTTCAAACTTGGCATTGCCGTCGGATGAAGGGCTGATTTTCCAGTAGCTGCCTTCGCGGGGAGTGTCGCTGTAGAGCTGGAAGCTGGTGTAGGTACCTTCCATCGAGAGATACCTGCCGAAAGAGTCGGTGATTGTCCAACCCTTTTCAGTGTTGGTAAAGGTCAGGGCGTTGGCCGATTTTACGGTCATCGAGGTACCCGAGGTTGACAGAGGATCCTCTACATACAGATAGCCGTAGGTATAGGAAGCGGCGATAGGAATAGCCACCTTACCTTCTGAGTTGACGAATATATAGGTCATGCCCGATTCAATCTGCGATGCCGGCTCAAATGTGCCTTTTGCCGACTCGGGAAGATCGGAAGCGCTGCCGTGGAATCCGAAGAGATCTTCGGTAGAGCGAAGCAGAAGCTGCCATGAGGTGCTGTAGAATGACAGCACACACACCATCGAACCCCATCCTTCGGGCATTACATCCTGGGCGAATGTGGCGAAGGAACTGTTGCGCAATGTCACCGAATTGCCCGAGGCGTCCGCTACGGTACGGTTTGATGAAGTTCCGAATTCACTGAAAGTGAGACTTCCGCCACCCTCTATGGTAATGTCGTCAAGTCTTATCAGCTGACCGACATATTTGGCCACACTGTCGGGATTATTAGTCCACCTCATCACCTGAGCGAGCGACGTGCGGATGGTGTCGACTTCCGCCAGGTCGGGCAGGCCGTTGAGGCGTGAACGGTTATAGAAATCGGCGGCTTTCATCTGCGAGGTTTCCCATGCGTTGTTATAAGCCTCGCGATAGCCGATCTGGAACAATCCGTTATATTTGCCGGCATAAAGACCGGTGACATCAAAATACATTTCCTCACCAACCTTATAGCGCAGATAAAGCTTGGTAGTATCGACAGCGATAGCCACGGCCGAGGTTTTATCCTGCAGATAGATGGTTTTATAAACATTGCCGGTGGAGTCGGAGGCTATCACTCGACCGCCTATTATCACGCGCTCATTACCGTTAGCGACAATTTCGGTGGCATAGTTACGATCATTGCTCCAATAGGAGGTTTTGAGATCGATAATCGAGGTATTGGCCTTCCAGTCGGTATGGGGAATGTCGATCGGGGGACGATCGAGTTCTTCATCACATCCTGTTATCCCGATGCACAATGCTGAGCATACGAGAGACGCAGCGGCGGTGTGGAAAGCTCTTTTGCTTAATTTATGATTGATTGCTGATATTTTCATAATCGGGAAAACTTAGAAGCGTATGCCAACGTTAAGGAACACCTTGATGCCCTGGGCATACGAATAGCGGTTGGGATATTTTGCTGAATCGTAGTTGGTGTAGTCAAAACGGCCCTGCTGATAGCCGTAGGTCATAATGTCGCGCTTGTTGAGAATATTATCGACATTGAGGTTGAAGTTCATGCTCACCTTGCGGTTGATATACACCAGCTTGCCGATCGAGGCGTTGAGAGTGCATGCGTTGTTGAGCTTCTCCTGACGGGTGATTTCGTCGATCTTCTCGCTCAAAGTTGCTTCGTTGGGGTAGATAGTCCAGAGATTGGTGAGAGCCTCATATCTCACGGGAGTGAGGTTGACATAGGCATTGCCCATCCATGAGAAATTGACATTGAAGAACCACGATTTGGGAGCTGCCCAGTCAATACCTATATTGAAAGCGCTCTGCGGAGTGCCGCCTATATGGTAGTTCTTGAGATAGACGGTGGTGATGGTGTCGGGACTCATGCCGTTTTCATAAGAACGCACGCCTTCGGGACGGTTTTTATAGCGATAGGAAGCGATGGTACCGGCAAACGAGGCGGTAACCGACGGAGTAATCTTATAAGCCACTCCGAGTTCAATGCCTTTATATGATGTGTGAACACCTTTGAGCACATAGTTCATGAAAGTGGAATACAGATCGTCATAGAATGAGGTGCGCGATGTCTGATCATACATCTCGGTCCAGAATCCCGCTATCGAGCCGCGCAGGGTGCGGTAGTTCCACACATAACTCAGGTCACCGGTCACGATTTTCTCGTTCTGCAATCCGCCGCTCACAACGTTATCCTTGATTCTCGGAGAGACATAGGCATATTCGAAGAGCGGGGCACGGGTGAGAGCCTCGGCATGAGCCGTGATATAGTTGCGGCCGTCGATTTTATAGACTGCGCCGGCTTTCACGGCTCCGTTCATGAAATTGTGACGCACACCCTTGCCGTAGCTGTTTTCGGGAGCGCGACCGTTGCGCATGTGGCCGTCACGCTGGAAGGTGGTGTAGCTCATCTCGAGAGCATAGTTGATATCCCACTGAGAGAGGGCTATCATATTCTGAATCCACAGCTGACCCTTGAAGGCGTTGATTGTATAATCATAGCCGAACTTGTCACCGTTACCGACACGGCGGTTGGGATCGTTGAGGTTGTTCTGAAGCATATTGGGATTGTTGGGGAAGTCGCGCTCGGCAAACTGGTCGATATCGAGCCAGAACTCACCGCCCAGAAGGTCACGGATAGTCTTGTAGTAGTTGGCCGAAGTCATGTTGGCCGTGAGACCTCCCTGCAGGCTGAAGGTCGACGAAACACGGTGCTGGAGCAGAGTGTTGAAAATCGCGTTAAACTGATTGGAATGACGGTTTTCAAGAATATATGTCGAGCCTTTCTTGGCTTCCACAGGCAGATTCTCGTTAGCGAGATTGTTGAGGTTATTGGTCTGGTAGAGGTTATTCCAGTCAATCTGCCTCATCGACTCATCTTTTGTCCAAAGATCATAATATAGGTCGTAGGCCTCGGGATTATCCTTATAGTAGGAGGGAAGATAACGGTAATAGTCGGGGCGCGGGTCGGCGGCGTTATACCAGTTGAGGGCCGAGGTTGAATAATTGACCCATCTTACTGTGGCCGACGTGTTGAGTGAGGTGTTGTCGTTGGGCTTCCAGATCCAGTTGAGCATCAGGGTGGGATCGAAAGTCTCCACTATCTTGGCCGAGCGTTTCTTACCCTCAAACCAACCCCAGTTGGGGTTGTAGAGATTGTTGTCGGCCAGCTCATAAGCCTCGAGATAGGTGGGCGAGTTGGTGGCGCGCTGAGTGGGAGCACCCCATGCTGTCAGCACAAGGCTGTGCTTAAGGTTGAATTCTTTTTCAAGCGAGATAAACGCGCCGGCAGAGTGATAGAATGTGCCGGGCACAATTCCCTCATCGGCATATCTGCCGATAGCCGACACGGTGAGACCCCAGCCCTTGCTGTTGATACCGGTTGAATACATCGCCATAGCTCTCAGCATATAGGCGGCGTTGGTATAGGCCACCGAGCCGTTAAAGCCGGGAGCATAGTCGGAAGTGATGGTCGAGATATTGCTCGAACCGCCTATACCGCCGAATCCGTAGGCCGAAGAAGCGGCACCTATGGTGTTGGTGCGGTTGCGGAAAGCGCGGTTCAAACCGCCGAGACCCGAGTAGTTAAATCGGCCGCGGGCAAGGTCGTTGAGAGGCACTCCGTTGATATACATGGTCTGATATTCGGAGTCATAACCTCTGAAACGGAATCTCATTACCGAGAAGTCGTAGTTGGTGGCGTTATAATAAACGTTGTCGCTCGCTCCGGTGAGGGCGCCGATGGTGAGAGCGTTGCCGTCGTTATCCTCGAGGGCGCTCTGATCAAAGAGCATATCCTCCTGGTCGGCCATAAACGAATTGGCCCCGGTGGTGTCACCGAGCCTGATTTTGCCGAGATCGAGGGTTTTGCCCGCCTCGATGATAATGTCGGCGTCATAGTCGCGATAGCCGAAAGCCGCCACGAGCAGAACTTCGCTACCGGCATTGGCGTCAGAGATGATGAAATTGCCTGAGGCGTCGGTGACAGCCTCGAGTGCCTGATTGAGAAGCATTACGGTAGCACCGCTTACCGGACTTCCGGTAGCCGAGTCAACCACAGTGCCTCTCACGATAGCATTACCCGCGCTTGCAGCCATTGAGGTGAGCAGCATAAGCAATGCCAAGAGCTTGAATCTCAGTTTCATTTCAATGATAATCTATATGGTTGGTTTTATTTTACACAAGGGTGGAGAGGTGAGTCTGTTAAATGGTGTTTCAAAATTACAAATTTTTTTCAAATATCCCGTTTCCTATCTCCATTCTCTTGAATTTCTTTGCATGAAGGTATCACACATCGACCGCGGCACGTCTGACTTTTGCCGACAACATGCCGTGACCTATACGGCAATAGAGACACTTCCGCTCCATGCAATAACGGCGCCTGAGCTGTAGCAGAGCCTGAGAGGTGAAGGCATCCTTTATCTTCACTCCGGCCCGCTCGAAAGGCTCGATCACGCTGTTGCGCTCACCCGGCAGCTCCAGAAGCAGGTCGATGGCTTTCTGACACATTTCAGGCATGTCATGGGCGGTGGCATAGGCATGAATCACCGGCACCACGGCATTGATAGCCATAGAGCGGCATGAAGTGAGGCTAAGCGCCGCCGGAGCGGGCGGAGAAGGAGCGTTGAAAGTGTAGTGGTTCTGCCAGTAGGGTGAGAGCCGGGGAAGGAACACCTCACACGCCTCCTTGACACTCTCCACGTTGATGAGTGTGGATAGCAGCCTGTAGCCCCCGTGAATTATGGCGGCAAGAGCAGCTATGCGCCGGTGAGGGAAATTGGGCGGCCTCATCCTCGCCATCTTCCATCCGAGCGATTCAGGTTTCTTAAGGCCGAATTTATGAGCCATAAAAGCATATTCACGCTTCAGCGACTCTACATAAGAATCAGCTTCGGGAGCGTCATCAAGCAGTCCGCTTTGCCCGAACAATATCGCTTCGAGCGAGAAGAGCGAATCGGCATGTTTGCTCAGAAAATTGAGCGGTGTTGACAGAGCCAGGCGCTCAAAGGGATCGCTATTGGTTGAGAATCCGAGGCAACGCGCCACTGTGACATAGGCCGCACTGTCCCAGTCGTTGGTAAATTTTTCTGCGAGAGCGAGTATTCGGTCAGATTTCTCATAAAGCCGCTCGTAGGCCAGCGAGGTTATCCACCCCGTCAGCTTCACAGGCTCATATTCCCTGATCTGAGCCACACAGGGGAGATCGCGGTCGGCGCGCTCCACAAGGCCGCGGTAATGGTTATAAAAACCGGGTTCACACTCCATCACCATCTGAGGTATCTCCTCCCCGTTGTGACGTGTCACCCGGGTGTCGTCGCGGTCAACCACATGGAGAATCACCGAGTCGTATGCCTTGTCGGTGTCATGGTGATGACGATACCAGTCAGACGCCTTGACATGAATTTCTATATTACCGACCCACAGCCTGTTGTCGATTTCAACCTTGGCGTTGAAGAAATCGGGACCTGAGTCACGGTTAAGCATACCGGGATCGATCACCACCACCCTCCGGCCGTCGACAGTGTGCATGTAGCGCTGTGGCCAGAGTCGGTGTTGCCACACATATTGCATGAGACTTTCCATCGGGCGACGGTGATTTCGTTAGGTAAGCTCCCGGCAAACCGGAAAAATCAATATTTATGTCCGGGGCCCTCGATTTCGGTGGGAGTAAGAGGCGCGCGGTCCATCTTATACCACACGCATACGATATAGGCTATCACAGGCACGATAAGTATGCTCACCCATGTCATGGTCTTTAGGGTGAAGAGGGTCGATGAGCTGTTGGCGATGGTGAGCGAGCTCTGATAGTCAAGCAACGACGGATAGTAGGCGGTGTTTCCATAGCCGGCCACCCAGAAAAGGCTCAGCACCACAAGGGCGGTGCCAATGCCCGACCACCATATTCCGCTGATGTTGCGCTTGCGGAAGGCTCCGATAATAATGGCATAGACAACCATCAGGGTACCGATAAGGAAAGCGGCGGCAGCCCACCACATATTGAGATAGTTGTGGAGATAGATATTGGGTTCGTAGACAAAAGTGTTGAGGGCGAGGGCGCCTTTGCCACCTTCAACGGCTCTGTAGCCACCTGCGGTGAGGAGCAGCGCAACGAAGATAAGGAAGAATACCACGAATATCACACCGTTGACAAGCACCGACTTGCGGTTCTTATCGCTGAGCGATCCATCCTCCGAGATATTGTTGAGGAAATAGAGCGAGGCCTGTGTGCGGGCGAGAAACAGCACCGCCAGTCCCAACACGAGGTTTTTCCAGCACACTATAGCCTCAAGACCGCGTGTGGGCGACCAACGCGAAATCACCGGAGAGGCACTGTCGAGAATATTGACCTTGTTGACTGTAAATTCAGCGCCGAAAAACATCATGGCCACGGCCACACCCAGCAATATGGTGCCTACACAGCCGTTGACAAACAGAAACACGTCATAGGTCGACGAGCCGTAGAGATTGCCCGGCTTGCGGCGGTATTCATAGCTCACCGCCTGAATCACGAAGCTGAACAGTATCAGCATCCACAGCACGTAAGCGCCGCCGAAACTGGTGGAATAAAACAGCGGGAAAGAGGCGAAAAATGCGCCGCCAAACACCACGAGGGTTGTGAAAGTCAATTCCCATTTCCGGCCCAGAGAATTGATCATCAATGAGCGACGGAGCGAATCTTTTTGGCTCAGCAACATGGTCTGTCCTCCCTGAACAAAGAGCATAAACACGAGAACAGCGCCGAGCACCGAAATCAAGAGCCACCAGTAGGCCTGAAGATATTGGAGTTGCATATATTGATCGTTTTATTAGGATTGGGGGTTTTGAGGAGTCTTTATTTCTTGACGGCGGGAGTGTCAAATCCCTGACGGATACGCTTCACCATAATGCACATTTCGGCGGCAAGAAGTCCGGTAAACACCACGGCAAACATCCAGAAGGTTGTAACCACGCTCGAAACGGTGATGTCGCTTATAGCGGCCGAGGCAGGCATTATATCCTGAATTATCCACGGCTGACGACCCACCTCGGCGGTGATCCAGCCCGCTTCGGAGCATATCCACACCACAGCTATCGAGAGGATTGCCACCCACTGAAGCCATGACTTGGAGAAAAGAGTCTCGCGACGATAAACCGCCCACAGCGCAAACAGCAGGAAAAGCAGAAGATAACCGCCTGTCAGAACCATGATGTGGAAACTGTAGAAGGTTATTGCCACAGGAGGCACAGCCTCTTCGGCAGAGTTGAGATAGCCGTAACCGAAATCGGCATAATTGGCTTTAATCTCGGCGGCGGCACTCTCCATGCCGGCCTCATCGCCCGTGGTATAGGCGGCGTCGAAGCGTCTCAGCGCCTCATGCGACAGTTTGCCGCGCTCCATTCTCTCGGCATAGGAAACCACCTTGACGGTTTCTCCGCCGGGAGTTTTCTCAACACCGTCGATAAGATCGTTGATGCCGGGCACAAAGCTGTCGAAATCGTGATTGGCGAGGAACGACAGTCCTTTGGGGAGAGCTATTTTAAACAGATAGGGGTCTGCGTCGTTGGTCACGGTTTTCTCGGGATTGAGTATTCCGAAAGCCACTATCTCCTGACCGCATGAACCTTCGTAGAGACCCTCCATAGCGGCAAGTTTCATAGGCTGATAGCGGGCCACATCCACAGCCGAGCTGTCGCCGCCCCAAAGGGTCACCAACATGCCGACTACACCTACCCACGCTCCTATCTTTATCGACTTGATAGCCTCGTCACGGTGACGGTTGCGCATCAGCAGCCAGCAGCTCACACCTATCACAAACACACCAGAAAGAGTCCAGCCGCTCCACACGGTGTGGATTATCTTATGGATTGCAACGGGGCTGAGAGCAACGTCGGTAAACGATACCATCACGTTTCTCATCTGGGCGGGATCAAACTCCATGCCGGCGGGATATTGCATCCACGCGTTGGCCACCAGAATCCAGATAGCCGAAATCGAAGCGCCGAGCGCCGTGAGCCATGTCGAGGCGAGGTGGAAACGGGGGCTGACTTTCTGCCAGCCGAAAAACATCACGGCGATGAAAGTTGCCTCCATAAAGAAAGCCAAAATACCCTCTATGGCAAGCGGGGCTCCGAATATGTCGCCCACAAACCATGAATAGTTGCTCCAGTTGGTGCCGAATTCAAATTCAAGTATTATGCCGGTGGCCACACCAATGGCGAAGTTAATGCCGAAAAGCGACATCCAGAATTTGGTGATTTTAAGCCACTCGCTCGAGCGGGTGCGATAGTAGATTGTCTCCATTATGCCAACTATCACGGATAGACCCAGCGTGAGCGGCACAAAGAGCCAGTGATACATGGCTGTGAGGGCAAACTGCGCTCTCGACCAGTCAACAACACTCATTAAATCATTCATGGTTGTAGAATTATGGATTTAGGATTTTTTGATTATTTCTGATTATCGATATTTGAGCGGGTCACCAGAGTGTTTCTCACCGCATTGGCCCTGTCATCGTCGTTGTCATAATTGCTTTCGAGCAGGTCGGGGAAGAAAAAGAGCTTGAGCACTCCGAACATTATCAGCAGCTTGACCGCTATAAGCGCCCACAGTTTCTTGCCGAGCGTCATTTCGCGGAAACCGTCATAATAAAGATGAAAGGCCCTGGTGAGAAAGTTTTTCATATTCAGAATGAGGGATCTGAAGTTATCAGGGGGATTATCGCTTCGGGATTGTAGATAATATGGTCGGCATGATTGTCGCGCAGCTCGCTCACGGGGCGGAATCCCCATGTCACACCCACGCTCTCCACACACGCTCTACGGGCTGTCTCCATATCCACGCCCGAATCACCCACATAGAGCACGTCGGCCTTGGGGGTAGGGCAAAGCGACAGTATATTGAACACAATCGAGGGGTCGGGCTTTGAGGGAATACCCTCGCGATGGCCTTCGATTGCTCCCCACACTATGTCGGGAAACAATCTGCCTATAAGCTCGCTGACAGCCTCCTGATATTTGTTTGAAGCCACGGCCACACACACGCCTAAAGTATTGAGATCCTTGAGCAGATCGGGAATACCGGGATAGGGCTTGGTGAAGTCGGTGAGGTGTTGGGAATAATATTCCTTAAAGCAGCCTCTCACCTTTTCGATCACGGCAAGCGACCTGCACTCCTCGGGCAAAGCTCTCTCTATGAGCTTCGACACTCCGTTGCCCACCATCATGTTATAGCTCTCGAGACTGTGGGTGGGATAGCCGCACTGCTCCAGCGCATGGTTGGTGGCCATGCCGAGATCATCGATAGTGTTGAGCAATGTGCCGTCAAGGTCGAATATCACTAACTTTTTCATAGGCTATGAGTTTGGATTTTGCAAAGTTATATAAAAATTTATGATTTTTCACACACGGATATTATTATTTTTCGCCCTCAAACTCCACATCAGCGCCATTTTCAGCATTTTTTCAACATTCGGCCATAGTTGCGAACTTTTAGCCCCTGACAGATGTTTATTATGTGAAAGCCTTTGAGAAGGCCTCCCTCCAAAATTCAATTTACGATATTAACAACTCTAAATTCAAGTATATTATGAGCGAATTTAACGATATTATCAATCAGACCAAACCCACATTGGTTGATTTCTTCGCCACTTGGTGTGGCCCCTGTAAAATGCAGTCACCTATCCTCGAGCAGGTGAAAAACACACTTGGCGATGCCGTAAACATTATTAAGATCGATGTAGACCGCAATCCCGAACTTTCGGAGCGCTACACCATCAAGTCAGTTCCTACCCTCATTGTCTTCAAGCAGGGCGAAGCCCTCTGGCGCGGATACGGCGTTCATCAGGCCGATCAGCTCGAAGCCAAGCTTAGAGAGCATATAGGCTGACATTCAATCCATGACATTGAAAAATAAGGAGTAAATTTTTTTAAACTCTTTTTCTCTGAATAAATCCTACGGTGAGACACCGGTGTGAACAGCTCTTTATGAGTCATTCACACCGGTGTCTGTCGTTTGCGGTATCTGAGTGTGTTATCAGATTTCGGTTAATTCGAGAGCCAGCGAGCTATAAGGGTGGTTGAGCGACTGACCGATATTGATACCGGCATGTTTGAGCACCCGGCCGCTCACTTCACGGCCGTTGAGCGCGCTCGGCCTTTCGGGATTGGCGGGAGTAAGATCGGTGATGCGGTAGGTTTTGTTTTCATCCACGCCGTCGAGCTTGAGATTGGCCACCGGCTGACCGTTGAAGTAATTGATACGGTAGGCAAACACCACACTCCGCTTTTTGTCGGGGGTGGAATACATCAGAGCCGACACCGGGCCATTGTCGTAGGGCGATACGAGACGGTAAAGATCGCCGAACTGCACAACGTCTCTAACCTGCTTGTAGGCCTCGATAGCACGCTTTGAAAACGCCAGTTCGGCCTCGCTCATGTTTTTGGGCTGAATCTCCATGCCGAGACGACCCGACATAGCCACGTCAAATCTGAATTTTATGGGAAGCACTCTGCCGGTCTGATGGTTGGGAGAAGCGCTCACATGGCTTGCCATAGCGATTGCAGGCATGAAATGTGAGTCACCCCACTGTATGAACACTCGCTGAAGGGCGTCGGTATTGTCGCTTGTCCAGAACTCGTCAAACCAGGGCAGCAAACCGTAGTCGGCGCGGCCGCCGCCTGAAGCACAGAGCTGAATCACAACATCGGGATATTTCTCCCTTATGCGGTCGAGAGTTTTGTGAAGCCCCTCATGATAGCGCACCATTATCTCGCTCTGACGGTCGGCGGGAAGATACTGCGAACCATAGTTCATGATGTCGTCGTTACAGTCCCATTTTATATATGCAATCTCGGGATTGGCCGACAGAAGATTATCGGTCACTTCAAACACATGCTGCTGCACCGCGGGATTGGTGAGGTCGAGCACCACCTGGGTGCCGCCGCGCCCTGTGGTGAGGGGACGGTTTTTCTGGGTAAGAACCCAATCGGGATGCTTCTCATAAAGCTCGCTCTTGGTGTTGGCCATCTCGGGCTCGATCCAGATGCCGAATTTGATATTATGGCTCTTGGCGGCGTCGGTGAGACCCTTGATACCGAGGGGAAGCTTCTTTTCGCTCACCATCCAGTCGCCGAGCGAGGTATGGTCGTTATCGCGGGGATATTTGTCGCCAAACCATCCGTCGTCCATCACAAACAGCTCTCCGCCGAGGGCCGATATATCAGCCATCATCTGGTTCATAACCTCTTGGTTGACGCCGAAATAAACGCCCTCCCAGCTGTTGAGCAGAATATCGCGGGGCTGATCGCCGTGAGCCATGCCATATTTGCGGCCCCACTTATGGAAGTTGCGGCTTATGCCACCCTTTCCCTCCGACGAATATGTCATCAGAAATTCGGGAGTGGTGAATGTCTCACCCGGGCCGAGAGTTATTTCGGCCACATCATCGTTTATGCCTGAAATCACCGATATATGTCCCTGAGTGGCATTGATTTTGGTTTTGTAATCACCGCTCCACATCAGGTTACCGGCAAACACCTCGCCTTCTTTCTCACGGGCGGGGCCGTCGAGAGTCAGAAGAAAACCGGGATTAGAACCGAAAGCGTTTCTCAAACCGGCCTTGTCGGCTATCACGGTCTGACCATTGGGCAGAGGAGTCTCTGTGAGATTGGTCTCATTGCCCCATGAGCCATGAAACTGGGTGAGGTAGTTATCGCCACGGGTCACGGGCACACAAGCACTCGCCGCACTGATAATAGTCACATTACCCTTCTTGGCATTGTTGGTTATCGAGGTGTTGGTCGAAAACACCTCGGTGTCGGCATAGCGGCGGAAATACTGCTTCACGGTTAGCGGATAAACCTTGTCGACATAAGTGAGAGTCATAATCTCCCCTTTGCTGTCGGTGGTCATATCTATATCCTTAAGTTCAAGATCAACGCTGATATTACCGTCGGGCATCTTGAGCGTAAGAGCATTTTCGCCGGTTGAATAAACGCCGAACTGAGGCAGGGTGTGATGGGTGTAATTG
>JAIDXU010000187.1 GCA_029058455.1 Paramuribaculum sp. | reverse complement strand
ACTATACTCGGCATTGACGATAATTATTTCAGATGTTCAAAACCGGTGGTGCTGTCGGGAAGATGGCTTAACAGCAATGACTTTACGGGTGACCGTAAAACCTGTGTGCTCGGCCAGAATCTGGCGGCCTCACTTTTCGGAGATGAAGATCCTGTCGGAAAGATGATTTCGGTAAGCGGGGTTTATGTCAGGGTAGTGGGCGTTGTGACCCAGCGCGGCGAAGCGTCGATAGGCGGTAATGCCAATGAAAGTGTGTTTATGAGCGCGCCGGTGATGAGACGGCTTTACCGTGGAGGCACTAATGTTGACTTCATTGTGCTTATTCCTGAAAAAGGCTATACCGTTAAACAGCTCGAACCTGATATTCGTCGTGTTATAAAATCGAATTTCCATTACATTCATCCTGACGACAATGAAGCTCTTGATTGTTTCGACCTGTCGGAGATGTTTGAGATAGTCGACAAACTGTTTCTCGGCATTACTATTCTCGCTCTCGTAGTGGGAGCCGGTTCGCTGATGGCCGGTATAATCGGTGTTGGCAACATTATGTGGATAATTGTGAAGGAGCGCACCAAAGAGATAGGTATTCGCCGAGCCATAGGTGCCAAGCCCCGTGACATTATCACTCAGGTGTTGTGTGAAAGTATGTTTCTGACTACTGTTGCCGGTATGGCGGGCATAAGTTTTTCATGCCTGATATTGTTTATAGCCGAAAAGGTTACATACGATCCTATTATGGGTGGATGTGGTTTTGTGTTCACACTCCGTCAGGGGTTGACCATTCTGATCACTTTCCTTGTGCTCGGAAGCGCTGCCGGACTTCTGCCCGCTCTCAAAGCTATGAATATCAAGCCTATCGAGGCTCTCAACGATAAATAAATCAATAATTACATATAAAACTGAAATGAAAAAGTTTTTCCGAATCCTACTCTGGGTAATAATAGGTCTGGTTTTTATCGGGACTTTTGTTTTTCTCTATCTTAACTCCAAAGAGGAGGTGACCCAATATGAAAATGTCACCCCCGAGATAGCCACACTTGAAAGAAGCACCGTGTTGACCGGTAAGATTCAACCTCGTGATGAAATCAACATCAAGCCTCAGATTTCCGGAATCATATCGGAGGTGATGGTTGAAGCCGGCGACATGGTTAAGGAGGGAGATGTCATAGCCAAAATTAAGGTAATTCCCGAAGCCTCGTCGCTCTCGTCGGCACAGAGTCGCGTTGAATCGGCCAAAATATCTCTTGAGGATGCCGAGAGGAAATATGAGCGAAATAAATCTCTCTATGAAAAGCAAATCATATCGCGCGAGGAGTTTGAGACCTCACAGACCTCTTACAGAATGGCGCAGCGGGAGCTTGAAACAGCTCTTGACGGTTTCCGTATCGTGAAGGAGGGTGTATCATCGCTCAATGCCTCGGAGAGCAATACACTTGTAAGATCGACTATCACCGGCCTTGTGCTCGATGTGCCTGTAAAGGTCGGCACATCGGTGATTCAGGCCAATACTTTCAACGACGGCACTACGATCGCTACCGTCGCCGATATGACCAACCTGATATTCAAGGGCAATGTTGATGAAACAGAAGTGGGTTTGCTATCGCCGGGAATGCCTATGGAGATAACCATCGGTTCGATGCCCGACATTCATCCTACCGCTGTGCTCGAGTTTATCTCACCCAAGGGCTCTGACGCTTCGGGTGCGAATACATTTGAAATCAAGGCTGCTCTGACAGTCGACAGCGATGTGAATCTCCGCGCCGGTTACAGTGCCAACGGCAAGGTGCTTCTTGCCAGAGCTGAAAATGTGCTTACCGTTCCTGAAGGAGTTATTGAGTTTAGCGGTGACAGTACCTTTGTGTATGTTCTCACCGACAAGGAGAAGTCGGAATATATGCGAACTCCCGTAGAGACCGGCATGACCGACGGCCTCAAAATAGAAATCAAGGCCGGTATCGATACTGCCTCGGTGATAAGGGGATTGGAAATCCATAATTGAAAACCATACTTAAATCCTCAATAATGACGATTAAATCATTAGCTGTGACCCTTTCGGCGCTGACTCTTTCTGTTGTTGCCCTGAGAGCTGAGACATGGAGTCTCGACAGCTGCATATCCTATGCGCGCACCCACAATATCAATGTGTTGGCGCGTATGGCCGATATAGAGTCGGGCAAAATCTCCTACGATCAGGCCCGCGACGCGTTTCTTCCTACGGTTTCGGGCGGCGCGAACCAGTCGTTTTCATTCGGTCGCGGTCTTACTGCCGATAATACCTACGCCAACCGAAACACATCATCGTTTGGTGTCAATGCCTCACTGTCGCTCCCGGTCAGCACCTATTTCGGATCGGGTCAGGCTGCTGTCAAGGCTGCTAAACTCAGTCTTAACGGATTGCTGAGACAGTGTGAGGTGGCGCGCGACAATGTGGAGCTTAATGTGTTGACACAGTATCTTCAGGTTGTTTACAGTCGCGAATTGCTCGAAGTGGCCCGCAGTCAGACACAACTGTCACAGCGGCAGCTCGACGAGCGTCGTCAGTTGCTCGAAGCGGGAAAAATCGCGCCTCTCGATGTTACGCAGGCCGAAAGCCAGCTTGCGCAGGATAAGCTCAGCGAGGTTACCGCCAACAATGATCTCAGGCTCGCGCTGGTCAATCTCGCCACACTGCTTGAGCTTAACGACAGGCAAAGGGAAACATTTGATGTGGCCCCCGTCGATACGGCGGCTTTCATGCTGATTCCGTCGGTAGATGAGGTTATAGATATTGCCATGGCTAATAATAACTCGATACTCGCTTCGGCCGATAATGTGGCGCTTGCACGCCAGCAGATCACGGTTGCAAAAACATCATATATTCCCTCGGTTGGATTTTCGGCAGGTCTCGGATCAAGCTATTACCGTCTTGGAGGGGGATATGAGAACGAGAGTTTCAGCGGGCAGATGAGACATAATTTCAGTCAGTCGTTAGGTTTATCGCTGAGTGTGCCGTTGTTTGACGCATTTTCGCGCCGCAACAATGTGCGCAGTGCCCGCACACGTCATTTTGCCGCACAGCTGTCGCTTGATAATGCGCGCCAGCAGCTTCGGTCAAGTATAATAGAGGCCCACACCCAGGCCATGAATGCGTCAGAACGACAGATCGCGGCCTCGGCTGCAGCTTCGGCTGCTTTATCATCGCTCTATGCTGTTGATGAGAAATACCGCTACGGGCGCGCTACTCCTACCGAGGTCGAACAGGCCAAAAATATTTATGTCAACGCCGCGTCGACCGCGGTCAGAGCGAAATACGAAAAAATATTGCGTCTAAGAATACTCGATTTTTATTCCCGCAGATAATTTCAGGCTTTTCGGAAAAACTATCTTCCCATAAAGATGTTTTTATATTAGGGTTGACATGATTGGTCTCCAATTGTGTCAACACTTTTATAAAACACAGTATCAAAATTCAGGTAAACCCAATAAAACTATGTCAACACCAGTTACTCGAGAAGCTGCTCTTGAATATCATCGCGAAGGTCGCCCCGGCAAAATAGAAATCGTGCCTACCAAACCTTACGCCACACAACATGACCTCGCCCTCGCCTATTCGCCGGGCGTGGCCTATCCATGTAAGGAAATTGAAAAGAATCCGGAAGATGTATATGAATACACCAACAAGGGAAACCTTGTGGCCGTGATTTCAAACGGTACAGCAGTGTTGGGCCTCGGCAATATAGGTCCTTTGGCCGGTAAGCCGGTTATGGAAGGCAAAGCGTTGTTGTTTAAGATTTTTGCAGGTCTCGACTGTTATGATATAGAAATCAACGAGACAGACCCCGACAAATTTATTTCGATTGTCAAGGCTCTTGAGCCTACTTTCGGAGGCATTAATCTTGAAGATATAAAGGCTCCCGAATGTTTTGAGATCGAACGCCGATTGAAAGAGGAGTGCAACATTCCGGTGATGCACGACGATCAGCACGGCACCGCTATCATTTCAGCTGCCGGTCTGCTCAACGCTCTTGAGATTCAGAAGAAAAATATTTCGGAGATCAAGCTGGTGGTCAATGGCGCCGGGGCGGCCGCAGTGTCATGCACACGCCTTTATATGGCGCTCGGAGTTAAGAGAGAGAATATCGTCATGGCCGACAGTAAAGGTGTGATAAGCACACTTCGCACCGATCTTAACCCCCAGAAAAAGGAATTTGCCACCTCACGACCCATCACTACTCTTGCCGAAGCGATGGTCGACGCCGATGTTTTTCTCGGACTCTCGGTGAAAGATGTGGTTACTCCCGAAATGATTATGTCGATGGCTCCGCGCCCCATTGTTTTCGCGCTTGCCAATCCTGACCCTGAAATCGCCTATGACGTAGCCAAGGCCACCCGCAAGGATATGATTTTTGCAACCGGTCGCAGCGACTATCCCAATCAGATCAACAATGTGCTGGGATTCCCTTATATATTCCGTGGCGCTCTTGATGTCGAGGCCACCACTATCAATGAGGAGATGAAACTTGCCGCCGTTCATGCCATAGCCGATCTTGCCAAAGCTCCCGTGCCGCCGGTGGTATCGGCAGCCTACGATGACGGCTCTCAGCTCACTTTCGGCCCTGAATATATCCTCCCCAAACCTATGGATCCCCGCCTGCTCACATCGGTGTCGCCGGCTGTTGCCAAAGGCGCGATGGATAGTGGAGTGGCGCGTCGGCCTATCAAGGATTTCGCCCAATATGAGGAGAAACTGCGCAAGCTGCTCGGTTATGATAACCGCATTATGCGTCGCATTAGCGATGAGGCCAAGAAATCGCCGCGCAAGGTGGTGTTTGGCGAGGCCAATACCGACAATATGCTCCGTGCCGCCGTCATGGGTCATCAGCAGAAACTGTTTATCCCCGTATTGCTCGGCAATGAGGAGATGATTGCCAAGCGTGCCGCCCGTCTCAGTCTTGACATCAGCGGTATTACGATTGTCAACCCGCGTCATGACCGTGAGGAGGGACGCCGCAAGAAATATGCCGAGGCACTTGCCCATCGCCGGGCACGTGCCGGTCTGAGCTATCTTGAAGCGTTAGACAAGATGTATGACCGCAATTATTTCGGCATGATGATGGTAGACCAGGGTGATGCCGATGCCTTTATCGGAGGTACATATTCAGCCGCCAACCGCACCGGTCGCATAGCCGAAGAGGTGGTAGGAATACGACCCGAATACAAACATTTCGCGGCCATGCATATCGTGCAGACCAAGAAAGGCACTTTCTTCCTCGCCGATACTCAGGTTAACCGCAACTGTGATGAAGATACTCTTTATGACATTGCGCGTCTTACCCGCCACTCGGTTGAGTATTTCGCTCACAATCCCGTGATGGCTATGGTAAGCTATAGCAATTTCGGCTCGTCGGCCAACGAGGAGGAGCCCCGCAGAGTCAGCAATGTGGTGGAGAGAATGCACAAGCGTTATCCCGAACTTGCTATCGACGGCGAAATCAATCTGCTTTTTGCCCTCAACCGCGAGCTGCGTGAGGAGACATATCCGTTCTCACGCATCAACGGCCAGGATGTGAATACGCTCGTATTCCCCAATCTCACCGCAGCCGCCGCTGCCTACCGCATGATGCTTGAAATGGGCATAGGCCAGGCAATAGGTCCGATTCAGATGGGTCTTAACAAGCCTATACACTTCACTCATATCAAGGCGCCTGTAAGAGACATATTGAATCTCGCCACTATCGCCGCTCTTGACGCCGCTACCGGAGCTTCAAATCCTGAAAAGGAATAACGGCTCCGCAACAGTGATTCACCGGGGAGGAAGGGGTTAGAGGGGTTAATTTCCTCCTAAAAATCCACTTTCCGCCCCGGTGACTCACTTTGTTAATATAATTTTTCCTAATTTTGCCGCTCAGAAAACGATAACACCTCTTTACCATGTCAAAAAATCTCGTAATAGTGGAGTCGCCTGCCAAGGCCAAGACCATAGAGAAATTTCTCGGCAAAGACTATCAGGTCATGTCGAGCTATGGCCATATTCGCGATCTCAAAAAAAAAGATTTCAATCTCAATTCAGGGAGTGAATTTACACCTGAATATGAAATACCCGAAGATAAGATTGAACTGGTGAAGAAACTCAAAAAGGCCGCGTCTGAAGCCGAGACCGTGTGGCTCGCTTCCGATGAAGACCGTGAGGGTGAAGCTATCGCATGGCATCTTTTCGAGGTGCTTGATCTCAATCCAGCCACCACACGTAGGATCGTGTTTCATGAAATAACCAAAAATGCGATTCTTAACGCTATTGCCAATCCGCGCGATATTGATATAAATCTTGTTGACGCGCAGCAGGCAAGACGTGTGCTCGACCGAATAGTTGGATTTGAGCTTTCGCCGGTGTTGTGGAAGAAGATTAAGCCTGCTCTTTCGGCCGGCAGGGTGCAGAGTGTGGCTGTGAGACTTATCGTTGAGCGTGAGAATGAAATACGCGACTTCAAG
>JAIDXU010000186.1 GCA_029058455.1 Paramuribaculum sp. | reverse complement strand
TACTGTATATCAGTAACATCAATGTTACTTTTCCTTAAATTCAAATAGTTTTGCAAAAAAAAATTTAGAAAAAAAATGAAGAGATCTTCACTCGTAGATGCTTTCGATCCGAAATGCCCGATACGCAACATACTTGCCCGCTTCTCGGAGAAGTGGGGATTGCTCGTAATTTATACACTCACACTTAAACCCAGAACACGTTTCAATGAACTGAGAAAAGAGATACCTGACATTTCAGCCCGTATGTTGAGTGCTACGCTCAACACACTTGTTGCAGACGGATTAGTGGAACGATATTCCTACAACACTGTTCCTCCGACAGTGGAATATTCATTAAGTGAAATAGGAAAGACTTTGGTTCCATATTTAGAAAGTCTGATAGGGTGGGCAAAAGAATACAGTGAACAGATTATAAACCATAGAATGGAAACTTCAAACGAACGACATTAATAAGACGTAGACTCATTTTTTGGCATTAACAAGAAAATGAGGCGGTGATGTAACAGGAATGTGATATTTTGTGTGAACTTTTATCTTGTTGGTTTATAGGGTTGTGTCAGGTTGTGTAACAGCCGTGTAACCATTTTAACATATTTTAATGTGGTAAATATTTGCATATCTCAAATTCTCTATACTTTTGCATTGTCAAACGACAACAAACACTTCTCAACAACTCAAACCTCTCTCCTAAACCAACCCGATAAACAAACCATCCCAAATACATCAAGCCATGACAACCGCAATCTTCAACCAGCAGCTTATGAACCTCCAGAGCAACCTCCTCAACTTCGCCATGACCCTCACCAACAATCGTGACGACGCATACGATCTGCTCCAGGACACCACTGTCAAGGCTCTCACCAACGCCGACAAATATGCCGACGACGCAAACTTCAAGGGATGGGTTTTCACAATCATGCGCAACCTCTTCATCAACAACTACCGCCGCACCACCCGCAACCGCGCCGTTGTTGACACCACCGAAGATTACTACCACCTCAACCTCTCTCAGGAATCAGGTCTCGAGACTCCCGAAGGCTCGGTAGCGGTTACCGAAATCACCGAAGCCATCAACACTCTCGAAGAGAAGTTCCGCGTGCCTTTCTCACTCCATGTAGCCGGCTACAAATATGAGGAGATCGCCGAGCAGACCAACATGCCTATCGGCACCATCAAGAGCCGTATCTTCATGGTTCGCCGCATGCTCCGCGAGCGCTTCGCCGACTACGCCTGCTGATCACCCACTCCGATCGCACACCTCCCTCTAACCCTCGAAAAACACACACCGCCCTCTCTCCTAAGATATTGAATGATAGATTGACACTCAGACTACTATGATAGTTTAATGATAGATTGATTTAATGAATGATTGATAGATTGATATAATGATAGATTGACACTTAAAAAATCTTGAAGCGGCTTCCCTGCGCGACGCAGCGAAGCCGCTTCTCTTCTTACCCGAAAACCGTCTCTTGAAAACTTCACCAGCTATATATTATCACAGACCCCAGAAATAGCCGGAGTCTGTGAAATACTATTGCTTGGCATTAACGACATATCCACCACAAGCCATACTCCATGTGGCGCCAAAAGTCTTCGTACCTTATTGCAATTTTTCAATAATGAGACTCATATCCTCTGCAAATGAAATAGTTTGGCCGGAAATCTCACTCGCACCATGAGGCCAACTATCATTCATGCGTATTAGAGTTGCCTTCTTATCAGAATAGGTTATCCTTTCAAAAGGATATCTGATGATTGATGGTGTGTTCATACCTACACCCAGTTCAAGCAAGACAAGCCTTGAGTTGATATGTTCGGTTACGAACTTTTCATATCGTTCAGCGGATTCGTGCCAGTTTTTGTCTTCCACAAAATATTGATTTATTCGCAGATTCACATCCATTGTTCCGCCGCACACGGGGCATACCGGGATATACTTCCGGTCAACAGTCATATCATGGGCGTGTGCATTGATGTTGTTGACTACTGCTATGTCATCATAAGTCTTATCGTGGCAAGCCACAGAGCATTGCATCCTGCCGTAATCCCCTTGCACTTCAAAAAGACGGTCTTTGGGGAATCCGGCTTTACGGAATTGTTCATCTACATTAGTTGTGATGACAAAGAAGTCTTTATTTTCGACTAACTGCAAAAGGTCTTTATAAAGAGGCAGACCCTCTCGGCTGAGAAGTGTAAAATTAATATGGCGTGCCCAGCGGGTCCAACGTTCCTCCTCTGTCGGAAATTCATAGAAACCGGATGAATAGAGGTCTCTGAAACCATATTTCTGAAT